>JANNKN010000581.1:0-2837 GCA_031396315.1 Deltaproteobacteria bacterium | reverse complement strand
TCCCGCCTGAGCCAGACAGTTGGCCGCGACGCTCGCCGAGAGCCCCGCCGGCGCGGCTTGAACACTGTTGGCGCTGATCAACGCCGCCCTGAAATCCGCCCCTCCCCAATAGCCCGAACCTCGTGTCCCCAATTCCACCGCAGCCGCGAACGCGAACAATGCGCGCCCGCGGAGCCGGCGGGGGGCGGGCTCCGGCGGCATCAAGCGCAGCGCGGGCCCAACTCCGGGCAGCGCCTTCATGCCCAACGCCTCACACCACCGCGGCCCGCTTCCCGCCCCAACAGGGCCCGCCGCGAGCCAGCCGCCGGAGCCCGCCCCCCGCCGGCTCCGCGGCCCCTCAAGCCTCGACGCGAATCTCCATCCGCATCGAAACCACCGGCACCCGCACCAAGTCCAGCCTTACTTCCCCAACAATCGCCCCGCTCGAATCGATCCGCGCCTCGCTCGAGCACCCGAGCCGAAACCGCACGCCCCGATACGACAGCCAACTCCGAAACCGCAAGAACCGAAACCCGTCCGCCGTCAGCACCACATCCGCCCCGAGCGGAATGTCATCCGCCGTCGCGCGGACACGATTCGGCGCGACCCGCTCCATGAACATGCGCCGCTCGAAGCTCCAGCCCGACGCCATCTCGAAACGTTCATGCACGCGCCACAGCGTGTCCGTCAGCCACTCGCCCGTACCGGTGATTCGCAGCGCCTCGCGCCGAAGCACGAGCCGCGCCGGTCCATGCGGGACCAACTCGCCGGTGCCACGCCAAGTTCCCGAGAACACGCGCCGCGGATCGATCGCGCCGGTGCTCATGCGGCGGCGACTTCGCCACTCACCGACACCGGCCGCTGCTGACCGCGCGTGAGGTGGCGGATCAGCGTCGCGATCAAGGTGCTGGCGATCGCCATGCGCACGAGCATGCTGAACATCGAGGGCGGCAGCACGCCGAGATCGAGCCCGATGTTCAGCGCCACGAGCTCCCTCAGCGAGCGCGTGTTCATGCAGGTCGCGATCGCGAGCGAATCGCGCGGTTGGGATCACCATCGCGCGCACCGGCGAAGGCTCGGTGAGCGGCGGAAGAGCCAGGCGAGGGCACCCGGGGCCAGGGCGCCCAGGAGGCTCGGTCCGAGGAGGAGGCCGGCGAGGATCTCGCCCGGAACGTCCGCTTGGCCGAGCCGGCGCACGGCCCCCCCAAGGGCAAGCAAGCTACCCACTCGCCGAGTGGGGAGGAAGCCGATCCGCTGCGTGTGCGCTCTCGCAGGCTGCGAAAAAGCCGATAGACCGAACATGTCCGACCAGAACCCGGGCGACACCACCCGAACATTTTGCTTCGAAACGTCTCCGGACGAGTCGTCTCCGTGCCTCGTGATGATCCGCGGCCCGCAGCTCGGGCGGCGGATCCAGCTCGCGAGCGGCGAGACGGTGCTCGGGCGGAGCGCGACCTGCGCGGTGCCGCTGGCCCTCGACGGCGTCTCGCGCCAACACTGCGCGTTCACGGTGGAGGGCGGGCGCGCCTCGATCCGCGACCTCGGCTCGAAGAACGGCACCTGGGTAAACGGCGAACGCCTCGAGCCCCACCGCGGCGCCGCGCTGACGAACGGCGCGGTGCTCCACACCGGGGAGGCCAGCTTCAAGTTCATCGCGCACGGCGACGCCGAGGCCTCGTACCACGAGGCCGTCTACAAAATGCTCACCGAGGACGCGCTCACGGGCGCGAAGAATCGTCGCTTCCTGATGGATGTGCTCGAGCGCGAGGTGGCGCGTGAGCACCGCGGCGAGAATGGGCTCGCGCTGCTGCTCGTCGATGTCGACGAGTTCAAACGCATCAACGACGAAGGCGGCCACGTATTCGGCGACTATGTGTTGCGCGAGGTCGCGGCGCTGATCGCGCGACAAGCGCGGCGTACGGATTGCCTCGCGCGCTACGGCGGCGACGAGTTCGCGGTCGTACTCACCGAGAGCACGCGCCAGGGCGCCGAGATCTTCGCCGAGCGCTTGCGCGGAAACGCCGAGCACACGCGCTTCGAGCTCGACGCCAAGACGTTCCCCGTCACGCTGTCGATCGGTGTCGCGATCTGGCGCGCCGAGATCGGGACCTCCGAGGCCTTCGTCAACGCCGCAGACGTGGCGCTCTACGCGGCAAAGGCCGCCGGGCGCAACCGCGTCGCCTCCTAGCTCAGAGGGAGCCCGCGGTCACACAGCCAGCGGGCGCGCTAGACGACCTTCCGGCCGCGCGCGACGACGCCCGCTGCGAGGCCCAGAGTCGACGCTCGCCGCGACGAACCGTTCAGCGACCGAGGCCGCCGGAACTCGGCGTCTCAGGCCCCGCCGGCAGCAGAAGCCTCGTCCAGCGTCGGCCCGCCCCCCTCTGGGAGTGCTCTGCGCTTCCACACCGCGAACAGCGCGGGGTACACCAGCAGCTCGAGCCCAAATGAGCTGACGAGCCCCCCGACCATCGGTGCCGCGACGCGCTTCATGACGTCCGCTCCCACGCCGTCGCTCCAGAGCAGCGGCAAGAGCCCCGCGATCATCGCGGCGACCGTCATCAGCTTCGGCCGCAGCCGGCGCGCGGCGCCTTCGACGATCGCTTCCTCGAGGTCCGCCGGATTGCGCATCGCGCCGCGCGCGGCGTGTTCGCCATGCGCGAGCGTCAGGTAGAGCAGCATCACGACGCCGGTCTGCGCGTCGAGGCCGAGCAGCGCGATCACGCCGACCCACACGGCCGTCGAGGTGTTGTAGTCGAGCGCGAATAACAACCAGACCGCGCCGACGAGTGAAAACGGCACCGCCAGCAGCACGATCCCGGTCTCGATCGCGGAGCCCGTGTTCCAATAGAGAAGCAGGG
>JANNKN010000551.1:0-5441 GCA_031396315.1 Deltaproteobacteria bacterium | reverse complement strand
ATTTGCCGAGAGCAGCAATGCTCGAACGACCCAGCTCGTGGGGCGGAGACCAGGAAGAGCTCGTGCGGGACTGGCTCTCAGCGATTAGGTTCTACGTCGGAGCGACGATTGCGGCGGATCTCGCCTGGGAAGTGGCGCACGTTCCGCTCTACGGGATCTGGGAGGAAGGCAGCGCGGGTGAGATCGCGTTCGCGGTTGTCCATTGCACGGGTGGAGATCTCCTGATTGCTTTGTCCGCTCTGGCCGCGGGTTTGATCCTCGCGGGATCGCCGCGCTGGCCGGCGGAGCGCTTCCGCGTCGTCGCGGCTCTCACGATCGCCTTCGGTGTCGCGTACACGGTCTACAGCGAATGGCTCAACGTGAGCGTCCGCGGCTCCTGGTCCTACGCGCCTCAGATGCCAACTCTTCCGCCGCTCGGGACCGGCCTCTCGCCGATCCTCCAGTGGCTCGTGGTGCCGACCCTCGCGTTCGCCGCGGCCTGGCGATCGGGCGTCCAGTGCCGGAGGCGCCCCGGAGTCACCGTTCGCCTCGGCCCTCCGTAGTAGCTCCGTGAGCCGAGTTGCCCCAACGCGCAGTGCGCGGGCTGCACGGAACGAACGATGGAGGACCCGATGGCGACTCGAACTTCCCTGGCCTTGATGTTGGGAGCACTGCTTCTCTCACCCGGGCTGGCGGCTGCGGGCGACGATGCCCGCTCGCTCGAACAACTCGTGATCGAGATGGCGCACTCCCCGGCGAATCACACGGCACTCGCGGCGCACTACCGCGCGAAGGCCGAAGAGGCGCGGGCCGACAGGCGCCGACACAAGTCGATGCGGCGCATCTACACGGGCGGGAAGCAAGGGACCCGAGCGGGAGGGTTCCACTGCAAGCGGCTCGCTGCGCGCTTCAGCAGCATTGCAGCCGAGTACGACGGGCTCGCAATGCTCCACGATGCAGAGGCCGCGAGGGCCCAATAGCTTCTCGCTACCTCGCAGCCACCACCAGCTTTCCCGCCATCCCGGCCTCGGTGTGCCCGGGGATCGTGCATAGAATCTCGTAGCTCCCCGGTGTGTCGATCTGGAACGTGTCGGCGTCGGTGCCCTTGGCGGCCGCATGTAGATGAATCCAGTCTCCGCCGCTCGGCGCGTGCACGAGCAAAGAGTGCTCAACAGCGGCGCCTCGATTGTCGAGCTCGATGCGGGTCGGAACGCCAGCGCGCAACGCAATCGTGCTCGGCTCGAACGCGAACTCACTCGCCGTGACCACGACGGTCACCTCCGCCGGCGCGTCGACTGCGGCGAGCGATCGACTCGTGTGGTCGTGGCCCGGCAGCGCGCTCATCGCGCTGTGGTCGTGCCGCGCGTGGTCGTGGGTCCGGGCGGCGGGCAGCGCACCGGAGCTCAGGTCGAGAGCTCCCGCCGGGTACTGCCCTGCAATCAGCTCGAGGAGGCTGTCGAGCCGCGCGAGCTCTTCTGCACTCCGCGCCGCATTGCCGGCGTCCGCCACCCCATGAAGCGCGTCGGCAACGCGCGCCACCTGCTCCACGGCCCCCTCGACCCGCGCTCGCTTATCAGGCTCGAGCTCGGTCGAAAGCTCGAGCACGCGCTGAGCGAGCTGCGGGAGGGGCTCGGCCTTGGGATGCACCCCGTCGAGCGCGCCGCTCGCGATGTCGGCCGCAATGCCGTCGCGCGCTGCGCGAAGCGCGGCCCACGCCCCGCCCAGACTCGCCGCGCCGGCGTCGCCTTGCGGATTCGGGGCTCCCGCGTCCACTCCGCCGTGCCCATCCTGGCGATTCGCAGCCTGCTCCGCGGAAGGCATCGCTGGGTCGTCCTCTTCGCCCGCAGCTTGCGCCACGGGCGGAGCCTCATTCGCGGAGTCCCCGCTCTCTCCACACGAGAGACTCGTGAAGAGAATCATCGCGATCGCCACTCCAAAGCCTGCCTTCGACATCTTCGTTCTCCAGAGTTGAGTTCGTCGAATTACGAGCGGTATGCGCCGCTCATTCAGAAACCCCGGGCCCGGAGCTCCGCTGCTGCGGAACAGCCAGGATCGCATCGAGCGGGTCCGCCGCCTCGCGCGAGAGGTAGCGCTCGGCCGCCTGACGGCCGAAGCGGAAAAACACGGCGGGTGTTACGGCCATGTCGAGCAGCGTCGAGCTCGCGAGCCCACCGAGGATCACCACCGCGACCGGGTAGAGCAGCTCTTTGCCGGGCTCGCCGGCGGCGAGCACGAGGGGCACGAGCGCGAGCGCCGCAACGAGTGCCGTCATCGTCACCGGAACGAGTCGTTCGAGCGAGCCGCGCACGATCATGGCTCGATCGAAGCGCTCGCCCTCGTGCTCCATCAAGTGAAGATAGTGCGAGATCATCATGATCGTGTTGCGCGAGGCGATACCCGCGAGCGTGATCAGGCCGACGAGTGTCGCGATCGAGACTCGGCCGACCAGCACATAGGTGAGCGTGAGGCCACCCATGAACGCGAGCGGAATGTTCAGCAGGATCTGCGCGACGATCGCGCCGCTCCGGAAGTGCGAGTAGAGCAGCAGGAACATCGCAGCGAGCGTGAACGCGCTCAGAATTCCGATCAGGCGCGTCGCTTCTCGCTGGCTCTCGAACTGTCCCTCGAAGCTGACCGAGGAGCCCTGCGGTAGCTCCAACGCGCCAACGGCAGCCTGCATCTCTGCGACCGTCGAGCCCAAATCTCGTCCCGAGACATTCGCCGAGACGACGATCCGCCGGCGCACATTCTCGCGACTGATCGTATTCGGGCCCTTGGCTTCCTGGACGTCCGCGAGCAGAGCGAGTGGAACCTTCTCTCCGGAGGGAATGTCGACGAGCATCCGTCGCAGCGCCGCCACGTCTCCACGGAAGCGCTCGCCAGTCCACACGAACACGTCGTAGGTCCGCTGCCCATCGAGCACTTGGCCGACGGCGCGCCCGTTCAACGCCGTCTCGAGTAGCTCGGCGAGATCGCCCACCTGAACGCCGTAGAGCTGGGCGCGCTCGCGGTCGAGTGCGATGCGCACCTGAGGGATCAACACTTGCTTCTCGGTTTGCAAATCGACCACGCCCGGAACTCGCGCGAAAGTCGCCTCGATCTCCGCCGCCTTGGAGCGAAGCACGCCGAGGTCGTCGCCGAAGAGCTTCACGGCGACTTGCGCGCGCACGCCGGAGAGCAAATGGTCGAGGCGATGCGAGATCGGCTGGCCGACGTTCAGCGCGATGCCGGGAATCTCGGAGAGCTTTTCGCGAACGTCCTCCAGCACGACTTCGCGTGATCGCTTCGACGGCTTCAGGTCGACGTCGATCTCGGTGTAGTGCACGCCCTCCGCGTGCTCGTCCAGCTCGGCCCGGCCCGTGCGCCGCCCTGTGCTCTCGATCTCCGGAACTAGGAGCAGCAGCTTCTCGGCGACCGTCCCGATGCGATTCGACTCATCGAGCGACGTGCCAGGCGCTACGAGCAAGTTGATGGTCGCCGTCCCCTCGTTGAACTCCGGCAAGAACTCTTTGCCCATCAGCGGGTAGAGCGAGAAGGAGCCAACGACGAGTGCCGCCGAGAGCCCGATGGCGAGCTGCGGATGATCGAGCGCGGGGCCCAACAGGAAGCGGGAGTCGGCGTTCTTCAAGTGGCGAACGAGCCAGCTGTCCGCCTCGCTCTCCATGCGCTTCATGCGCGGGAGTAGGTAGGAGCACAGCGCCGGGATCACGGTGAGCGAGACGAGGAACGACGCGGCCATCGCGACGATCGTCGCGACTCCGATCGGCGCGAAGAGCCGGCCCTCGATCCCGGCGAGGCCGAACAGCGGAATGAAGACGAGGATTACGAGCAGCGTCGCGAACAAGATGGAGTTCCGAACCTCGCCCGACGCGTCGGCGATCACGCGCAGCACGGGGCGCGGATTCGGCGCGTGGCGGTTCTCGCGCAGGCGGCGGTAGACGTTCTCGACGTCGACGATCGCGTCGTCGACCACCATGCCGATCGCGACGGCGAGGCCGCCGAGCGTCATGGTGTTGATCGAGATCCCGGCGAAGCGAAAGAAGATTGCGCTGGCGACGAACGAGAGCGGGATCGCGGTGAGCGTGATCAGCGTCGTTCGCACGTTCAATAGGAACAGAAAGAGCACGATCACGACCATGATCGCGCCGTCGCGGATCGCCTCTTCGACGTTCGCGATCGCCGCGTCGATGAAGCGCGCCTGCTCGAAGAGGAGATGAAGCTTCACGCCTTTCGGGAGGCTCGGCTCGATCTCGGCCAGCGCGCTCTTCACTTGCCGGGTCAGCTCGAGCGTGTCGATGCCCGGTTGCTTCTGCACCGACACGATTACGGCCGGCTGCCCGTTGACGCCGGCGTCGCCGCGAAGGATTTGGTGATCAATCCGCACTTCGGCGACATCATCGAGTCGAATCGCGACGCCCTCCCGGGTCGCGACGACGGTCGATCGGATCTCGCCTAGATCCGCGGTGCGCGCGATGGTGCGAACGAGGGCTTCGCGATTCGCCGCGACCAGAAACCCGCCGGGCGTGTTCGTCTGCGACCGCGCCGCAGCGTCGCTCACTTCCGTGAGGCTGACTCCGAACGCCGCCATGCGTTCAGGATCAGCGAGCACTTGGTATTGCTTCACGCCGCCGCCGATCGGAATCACCTGTGCGACGCCCGGGATCGCGAGCAGGCGCTGCCGGATCACCCAATCGGCGATGCTGCGCAGCTCGAGCGGCGGCGTCTTGCCGTCGTCGCTTGCGACGCCGATCAAGAGAATCTCGCCCATGATCGACGAGATCGGACCCATGGTGGGCGCGACATTCGCCGGCAGCTTCTCGGCCGCGAGCTGCAGCCGCTCTTGGACGAGCTGTCGCGCCCGATAGATGTCCATTCCCCAGTCGAACTCGACGTACAAGATCGAGAGCCCGATGCCCGAGCTCGAGCGGACCCGCACAACGCCGGACGCCCCGTTCAGCGACGTCTCGAGCGGCCACGTCACGAGCGTCTCGACCTCTTCGGGTGCGAGCCCGGGTGCCTCTGTAAGCACCGTGACCAGCGGGCGATTGAGGTCCGGGAAGACGTCGACCGGTAGATCGCGGATGACGAACACGCCGTAAACGAAGGCCAGCAGCGCGGCCGCGAGTACGAAGAGACGGTTGCGAAGCGAGAACGCAATCAGACGATTCAGCACGGCTAGCGCACCTCGGACGAAGCCCGCGCACGGTTTCGCCACGCGCGCGCGGCCATCAGGGCGGCGCCTGCGAGCAGCGTCGCTCCCAGGGCCCAAGTGATCGGCCCGAAGCGCGAAGCGTGAGCGCCCTCCTCCGTTCCGCCCGCGTTCGCGCTTTCAACGACCTCGCCGCTCGGCTCTGCAATGGGCGTCATGTACTGGAGCGAGTAGTTCCCACTGGCGACGACGCGCTCGCCGGGAGTGCCAAGGGCGATGGCCCCGGCAGTACCAGAGGTAACGAGCGCGGCCT
>JANNKN010000542.1:0-1056 GCA_031396315.1 Deltaproteobacteria bacterium | reverse complement strand
CTCAGCGCGAGTGCCGGTGATGTGCTCGCGGCCGCGCGCGCACTCGAGGCCGCGACCGAGCACGAGATCGCGCCGTGGTCTCAGCTCGCGCTCGCGCAGGATCGCGACGCGGCTGCGTGGGCCGCGCGGCTGCGCGGTGACGCGCCCGCGGAGACTCCCGGCGCGAGCACCGGCGCCGTCGACCCGCGCGCCTACATGCGTGACGTGATGCAGCGCGGGCTCGTGCCGGCGCTGCGCCTCGATTCGACCGTGCTGCGCGCCTTCTCGCGCAGCTTCAACTTGCTCGATCCGCCGGGCGACCTGATGCGGCGGCCGGACGTGCTGCAGCGCGTGCTCAAAATCTATCAGGCGCGCGCGCAGCGCGAAGAGCCGGTGCTCGGTCCGAGCCGCGCCGAGTTGATCTCGATCCTCGAAGCGGCGTGACGCGCCGCAAAGGAGTCCCCGCATGCGACTCACGAAGCCCCGCATCGAACCGCTCGCCCTCGCGGACGCAGACGCGGAGACGAAGGATCAACTCGCGAAGCTCACCGCGGGCGGCCTCGGCGGTGGCCGCTTGCTCAACATCTTCGCGACGCTCGCGCACCACCCGGAGCTGATGCGGCGCTGGCTCGTGTTCGGCAACCACGTGTTAGGGAAGTCGACGCTGCCGGCGCGCGAGCGCGAGCTCGCGATCCTGCGCGTCGGCTACCTCTGCAAGAGCGAATACGAGTGGGGTCAGCACGTGCTGATCGCGCGGCGCTGCGACATCAGCGACGCCGAGATCGCCCGCGTCGCCGCGGGCCCGGATGCGCCGGGCTGGAGTGCGGCCGACGCGGCGGTACTCCGCGCCGCCGACGAGCTTCACGCCGACCAGATGATCGGCGACGCGACCTGGGCCGAGCTCGCGAAGAAGTGGAACCGCCAGCAGCTGATGGATCTCGTGTTCGCGATCGGTCAATACCACCTCGACGCGATGGCACTCAACAGCTTCGGCGTGCAGCGCGATCCCGGCGTGCCGCCGCTTCCCTGAGTGTAAGCCGCCCCTCCGAATCATCGCGCGGCGCCGGGCTCGGAGAC
>JANNKN010000522.1:0-11064 GCA_031396315.1 Deltaproteobacteria bacterium | reverse complement strand
CGCCGAGGATCAACACCGTCGTGCGCTGGTCGATCGCCGACAAATAATTCTGCCAGAAGTGGTGGAACGCTTGGCCGAAGTTCGAACGCGTGTAGACGTTGATCACGTCGCCGCCATCGAGCGCCTTCTCGATCGCACTGTTGATGTCCTTCTCCTTGAAGATCGGCGTCACCTCGCCGAGCTCCGAGACGAACACGAAGCAGCGGATCTTCGTGAAGCACTCCTGCAGGCTGTACATGAACTGCAGCATGAAGCGCGACACGTTCGCGACCGAGGACGAGACGTCGCACAGGATCACGAGCTTCGGCCGGTCCTTCTTGCGATGCTTGAAGATCAGCTCGAACGGCACGCCGCCATGGCCGGCGTTGCGCCGCAGCATCGTGTGCAGATCGAGCTTGCCGCGCTTCTGGCGTCGCTTGCGCACCGTCAGCACGTTCTTGATGCGCTGGGCGAGCCGCGCGACCACCTCGCGCATGCGCTTGATCTCGTCATCCGTGAGGTTGTAGAAGCTCTTCTCGAGCAGGCTCTCGCGGCGGAACTTCTCCATGTAGTCGAAGTTGCGCTGCTGCAGCTCGCGCTCGGTGAAGTTGCGCACCGATTGGCGCAGCGCCTCGAGGAACTTCTCGATCATGTCGAGCAGCGCATCGACCTGCGCGTCGGCCATGCCGCCTTCCCGCAGCTGCTGCGCGAGATCGCGCAGCTGCTTGCCTGCGCCCTCCGCATCGAGCTGCTCCATCGTGCGGCGCGTGAAGAAGCCGATCTGCAGCATGTTCTCGATGCGCTCGGTGCCGGCGCCTTGTGCCGCCTCCCGGATCAGCTGCTCGAGCTGGGAGAGATCCTGCGTGAGCAGCGCTTTCGCGAGCTCGCTGAGATCCATCTGGCCCTGCATGTTCTGCATGCCTTGGCGGATGGCTTCCATCAGCTTCTCGAGGTCGACCTCGCCGTTCATCTGCCCCGCGGCCTGATCGAACGCGTTGCGCAGGCCGTCATAGAACGACGACCAGTAGAGGTCGAAGAGCTGATCGAAGCCGGCGATGTCCTCCGAGCGCTTCACCATCGTGGTGCGGAGCGCATCGCGGAACACTTCGCGATCGTCGAACGAGAGTATGTCGATGGCGAGAAACGAGTCGATCGACTCGGCAACGGAGACGCGGATGCCGCTCTTGCGCAGCAGGTTCGCGAACTCGATGATTTTCTTCTCCATCGTGTCGACCTCGCTGCGCGCGAGCGCGAGCGGCAGTTGTTAGTGGAGAACGCCCTTCTTCGCGGCCCCGGCTTGCGGCGGCGTGGCCGGCGCGGCCGCGGCGGGAGCCGCCGGGGTGGCGGTTGCAGCAGCTGCCGCAACGGGCGCCGGCGTTTCCAGCTTGCGCGTGATCAGGCGGCCGAGCTCGCTCTGCGCCTTCTTGATGTCCGCCTCGTACTTGAGGATCACGTTCAGCGTGTCGCGTACGAGGCCCTCGTCGAGCTGCGAGGCGTTGAGCGCGAGCAGCGCGCGCGCCCAATCGAGGGTCTCGGAGATCGACGGCGTCTTCTTCAGGTCGAGCTTGCGCAGGCGCTGCATCACGCCCACGAGCTCCTCTGCGAGGCGCACGTCGATGCCGGGCACCTTCGACGCGAGGATGCGCATCTCGAGCGCTTCGTCCGGAAAATCGATGTAGAGGTGGAGACAGCGGCGCTTGAGCGCATCGCTCATCTCGCGTGCGTCGTTCGAGGTGAGGAATACGATCGGGATGTGGCGCGCTTCGAGCGTGCCGATCTCGGGCACCGTCACCTGGAAGTCCGAAAGCACCTCGAGTAGGAAGGCTTCGAACTCGGGGTCCGACTTGTCGACCTCGTCGATCAAGAGCAACGAGGGCTCCTCGGACTGGATCGCGCGCAGCAGCGGACGCTGCACGATGAAGCGCTCGGAGAAGAACACGTTGTCCTGCTTGCCCACGCGATCGGCGGCGTCGCGCAGCGTGGTCGCGCCCGCCATCGCCTCGGCGAACTTCTCCTTCAGGATTTGCGTGTAGAGCAGCTGCTTCGAGTACTCCCACTCGTACAGTGCCTTCGCCTCGTCGAGGCCCTCGTAACACTGCAGGCGGATCATCGGGCGGCCCGTTGCCTTTGCGACGACCTTCGCGAGCTCCGTCTTGCCGACGCCCGCCGGGCCCTCGACGAGCACCGGCTTGCCGAGCTTCGCCGCGAGGAACACGACCGTCGCGATGTTCTTGCCGCAGACGTAGCCCTGCGCGTTCAGCTGCGTGATGACGTCATCGACCGACTCGAACATTGCGGCTCCTTGGGTTCCGTTGCCTTCGCGCGTGCGGGCGGCTGCTCGGCGCTCAACTCATTAGGTGCAAGACATGTCCCAGTTTCTCCTTCTTGGTGCGGAGATACTGGAGGTTCTTCTCGTTCGGCGTGATCTCGAGCGGCACGCGCTCGACGATCGACAGCCCGTAGCCCTCGATGCCCGCGCGCTTGCCCGGATTGTTCGTGATGATGCGCATCTTGCGCACGCCGAGGTCGTGCAGGATCTGCGCGCCGACGCCGTAATCGCGCAGGTCGGCGGCGAAGCCGAGGCGCTCGTTCGCCTGGACCGTGTCGAGGCCTTCGCTGTCCTGCAGGCCATACGCCTTGATCTTGTTCTTGAGCCCGATGCCGCGGCCTTCTTGACGCATGTAGAGAATCACGCCCCTGCCCTCGGCCTCGATCAGCTTCATCGCAGCTTCGAGCTGCTCCCCGCAGTCGCAGCGCAGCGATCCGAACGCGTCGCCCGTCAGGCATTCGCTGTGCACGCGTACGAGCACTTCGTCCTCGGGCCCGAAGCTGCCTTTCACCATCGCGACGTGATCGACGTGGTCGATCTCGTTCTCGTACACGATCGCGCGGAACTCGCCGCCCGAGCGCGTCGGCAGAGTGCAGTCGCCGGCGGGATGCACGAGCTTCTCGTTGCGCAGCCGATACTCGATCAGGTCGGCGATCGTCGCGATCTTGAGTCCGTGCTTGCGCGCGAATTTCACGAGATCCGGCATGCGCGCCATCGTGCCGTCGTCGTTCATGATCTCGCAGATCACGCCCGAGGGATTACGACCCGCGAGGCGTGCGAGGTCGACCGCGCCTTCGGTCTGGCCCGCGCGGCGCAGCACACCGCCGGCGCGCGCGCGCAGCGGAAACACGTGGCCGGGGCGCACGATGTCCTGCGGTCGCGCGTCGCCGCGGATCGCCGTCAGGATGGTGTGGGCGCGGTCGTGGGCGGAAATGCCGGTGGTGACGCCCTCACGCGCCTCGATCGAGATGGTGAACGCGGTGCCGAAGCCCGACGAGTTCTCGTTCTCGGGCACCATCATGCCGAGCCGCAGCTTCTCGAGCTGATCGCCGAGCATCGGCAAGCAGATCAGCCCGCGACCATGCATCGCCATGAAGTTGATCGCTTCCGGCGTGACGGCGTCGGCCGCCATCGTCAGATCGCCTTCGTTTTCGCGGTCTTCATCGTCGACGAGGACGATCATGCGGCCGGCTTTGATCTCGGCGAGGGCGAGCGGGATCGAGACGACCACATCGCTCCACTCCGGGTGGGGGTGCGACGGCGACGCGGCGGGCTTCGGGAGGGGGTCGTTCATGCGCTCTCGCTCGCTCCGCCAGCAGTACGGACCGGCAACTCCTGCGCAGGTTCCGTCTCGCAGCGGGCTCGGAACGACCGTAATGACTTCGTTCCGGGCCGGGGCAAAAGCGACGCTAGCGCCGCGGTTCTGACGCCGCTACGCCTCGAATCGGTTGAGCACGCCCTTCAGGAAGTCGGCCTCGGACACGCCGAACTTGTCCTGGAACTGATGCTTCGCGTTGAGCGAGCGATAGCTGAGACGGAGCAGTTCGCGGAAGGTTTCGATCACGCCCTCGCCGCGCGTTGCAACCGCCGGGAAGGTCGGGACGTCGCCCCACGCCGCTTTGATTTCCTCGAGCGGCTTCACGTCCACGAGGTCGCGCTTGTTGAACTGGACGACTTTGGGCATCGCCGCAAAATCGAGCCCATTCGACTTGAGGTTCGCCTCCATGTCGCGCCACGAGTAGGCGTTCGCTCCGGCGGAGCTGCGCTGGGAGTCGGCAACGAACACGACGCCGTCCGCGCCGCTGAGCACGACCTTGCGCGTCGTTTTGTGCATCACCTGCCCGGGCACGGTGAAGAGCTTCAGCTTGACGGCAAAGCCGTTCGAGGTGCCGAACTGGACGGGCAAGAAGTCGAAGTAGAGCGTGCGGTCGTCGGCGGTATCGAGCGTGACCATCTTGCCGCGCGCGGTCGGGTCGAGCAGCTCGTGCAGCTTCTGCAGGTTCGTCGTCTTCCCGGACAGCGCAGGGCCGTAGTAGACGAACTTGAGGACGATCTCTCGCCCCGCCATGTTGATCTGAACCATAGTCCGGACCCCGCCTACGGCCGCTCTGTGCCCTGGCGCACAGCTCATCGGCCGGTGCGCGGCTGACGTTGAGGGGGATTCGAGCCGGCCTCGTGTCGAACCCTCAGCCCCGCCCGAGGAACGTCCGCAGCAGCTGGCGTGCCGCCGCGGCGGGCGTCTGACGCTGCGCCTCGACGTCGGCTTCGAGCTGCGGGATCGACGCCGCCACCCCCGGGTGCTCGCGGAGCGCACGCTGGAGCCCTTCGGCCAGGAGGCTCCACATCCAGTCGCGCGCCTGGCTGCGCCGGCGTTGCGCGAGCGCGCCGCTCTTCTCGAGCACCTCGCGCTGCGCCAGCACCGTGCGCCACAGCTCCGCGACGCCCTCCCCCGTCCGCGCGCTGGCGGCTAGCGCCACTGGCTTCCAGCCGCTCGCCGAGGGGCGAAACAGCGCGAGCGCCTGCTCGTACTCGTGCATCGAGCGCAGCGCCGCGTCGCGCAGCTCGCCATCGCATTTGTTGACGACGAGTGCATCGGCGAGCTCGAGCACGCCGCGCTTGATGCCCTGCAGGCCATCGCCCGAAGCGGGCTGAAGCAACACCACGAAGAAGTCGACCATCGAGCGCACCGCCACCTCGCTCTGGCCGATGCCCACGGTCTCGATCACCACGACGTCGAAGCCGGCGGCCTCGCACAGCAACATCACCTCGCGCGTGCGGTGCGCGACCCCGCCGAGCGCCCCGCCGCTCGGCGACGGGCGGATGAAGGCGCGCTCGTCCTGCGCGAGCTGCTCCATGCGCGTCTTGTCGCCGAGGATGCTGCCGCCGCTGACGGGGCTCGACGGATCCACCGCGAGCACCGCGACGCGCTTGCCCTGCGCGATCAGGTGCAGCCCGAAGGCCTCGATGAACGTGCTCTTGCCGACACCGGGCGGGCCCGTCACGCCGATCCGCACCGCGCCGCCGGCATGGCTGACGAGTGCATCGAGAATCGCCTGCCCGAGCAGCTGATGATCGACGCGCGTGCTCTCGATCTGGGTGATCGCCCGCGCGATCGCGCGCCGGTCACCCGAGCGAATCGCGGCGCAATAATCACTCGCGGTCTCGAGGCGTGTCGGCGCTCCGCCTGCGCTCATGCGGCGCGCCGCGACTTGATCGCGTGCAGCACCTCGCGCGCAGCTTTCGGCACCGCCGTGCCGGGCCCGAAGATCGCGGCGGCGCCGTGCTCCCGCAGGAAGGCGTAGTCCTGCGGCGGAATGATGCCGCCCACCACCACGATCACGTCGGTCGCGCCCTTCCTGCGCAGCGCGTCCACCAGCTCGGGCACGAGCGTCTTGTGTCCACCCGCCTGGCTCGAGACGCCGATCGCGTGAACGTCGGCATCGATCGCTTGCTGGGCCGCTTCGTCGGGCGTCTGGAAGAGCGGCCCGACGTCGACGTCGAAGCCCATGTCGGCGAAGGCCGTCGCGATCACCTTGATGCCGCGGTCGTGGCCATCTTGGCCGAGCTTCACGACGAGCATGCGCGGTCGCCGGCCCTCGCCCTTCGCGAACGCTTCCACCTCGGCGCGCGCCGACTCGAACTCGTTGTCGCCGCGATACATGCCTGCGTATACCCCCGACACCGAGCGAATTTCGGCGCGGTGTCGACCATAGATGGTCTCGAGCGCCGCGGAGATCTCGCCCACGCTCGCGCGCGCGCGTGCCGCTTCGATCGCCGCCTCGAGCAAGTTGCCCTGCCCGCTGCGCGCGAGCTCGGTGAGCTTCGCCAGCACCGCATCGACGCGCTTCGCATCGCGCTTCGCGCGGATCCCGATGAGCCGCTTGATCTGCGACTCGCGCACAGCGCTGTTGTCGATGTCGCGCACTTCGAGCGGCGCCTGCTGGGCGAGCTTGTACTTATTGACGCCGACGATCGTGTCCTCGCCACTGTCGACGCGCGCCTGCCGCCGCGTCGCGGCTTCCTCGATCTTCAGCTTCGGCAGCCCGGCGACGATCGCCTTCGTCATACCCCCCATCGCCTCGACTTCGTCGATCAGCTTGTTCGCGGCCTGATAAACGCTCTCGGTCAGCGACTCCATGAAGTACGAGCCGCCCCACGGATCGATCACCGCGGGAATGCCGGACTCTTCCTGCAGGATCAGCTGCGTGTTTCGGGCCACGCGCGCTGCGGTGTCGGTCGGCAAGCTCACCGCCTCGTCGTAACCGTTCGTGTGCAGCGACTGCGTGCCGCCGAACACCGCGGCCATCGCCTCGATCGTGGTGCGGATGATGTTGTTCATCGGATCCTGCTCCGTGAGGCTCGCACCCGACGTCTGGGAGTGCGTGCGCAGCATCAGCGACTCGAGCTTCTTCGGCGCGAACTCCTGCTGCATGCGTTCGGCCCAGATGCGGCGCGCGGCGCGCATCTTGGCGACCTCGAAGTAGAAGCTCATGCCGATGCACCAGAAGAACGAGAGCCGGCCCGCGAAGGCATCGACGTCGAGGCCCTTCGAAAGCGCAGCGCGCACGTAGTCGAGCCCGTCCGCGATCGTGAACGCGAGCTCCTGCACCGTCGTCGCACCGGCTTCCTGCATGTGGTAGCCGCTGATCGAGATCGAGTTGAACTTCGGCATGCGCTGCGCGGTGTACTGAATGATGTCCGCGACGATCCGCATGCTCGGCTCGGGCGGATAGATGTAGGTGTTACGGACCATGAACTCTTTGAGGATGTCGTTCTGAATCGTGCCGGCGAGCTTCTCCTGCGCGACGCCCTGCTCTTCGCCCGCGACGACGAAGCACGCGAGCACCGGCAGGACCGCGCCATTCATCGTCATCGAGACGGTCACCTGGTCGAGCGGGATGCCTTCGAAGAGCAACTTCATATCTTCGACCGAGTCGATCGCGACGCCGGCTTTACCGACGTCGCCCGTCACGCGCGGATGATCCGAGTCGTAGCCGCGGTGAGTCGCCAGATCGAACGCCACCGAGAGTCCTTGCTGACCCCCTGCGAGATTCGCCTTGTAGAAAGCGTTCGACTCTTCGGCGGTCGAGAAACCCGCGTACTGGCGGATCGTCCAGGCACGATTCGCGTACATCGTCGCGCGCGGGCCACGCAGGAACGGGAACATGCCGGGCAGTGTGTGCGTGTGTGCGAGTCCCTCGAGATCCTCGGCGGTGTAGAGCGCCTTCACCGTGATCCCGTCCGCACTCGTCTGCTCGAGCGTGGCTACGGAAGCGCCGCGCAGCTCCTTCGCCGCGAGGCCACGCCACTTCTCGAGCTCCGACATCGTTCTCTCCTCGTCTCTGGTCGCGGGCGGTCGGGCTCCGCGCCTGCCCTTGTCTCGCAGCTTTCCCGATTACATCGACCGGCGGTAGGAGCCGCCCACGTCGAAGAGGGCATTCGTGATCTGCCCGAGGCTCGCGCTCTTCACCGTCTCCATCAGCTCCTCGAATACGTTCTCGCCGCGGCGCGCCACATCGCGAAGTCGCGCGAGCGCTCGCGCCGCCTCGCCCGCGTGCCGCGTCTGGAACGCACGCAGCGCCGCGAGTTGGCGCTGCTTCTCGTCCTCGCTCGCGCGCTGCAGCGTCACCGGGCGCTGCGACTTCTCAGGGTGCGGGTTCTCGAACGTGTTGACGCCGATGATGGGCAGCTCACCCGAGTGTTTCTTCGCCTCGTAGTAGAGGCTCTCATCCTGAATCTTGCCGCGTTGATAGTGCGTCTCCATCGCACCGAGCACGCCGCCGCGCTGGGCGAGGCGCTCGAACTCCTGCAGTACGGACTCCTCGACGCGATCGGTGAGCCATTCGATCGCATAGCTGCCTTGCAACGCGTTTTCGGTGCGCGCAATCCCGAGCTCGCGGTTGATCACGAGCTGGATCGCGAGCGCGCGGCGCACGGATTCTTTGGTGGGCGTCGTCACCGCCTCGTCGTAGGCGTTCGTGTGCAGCGAGTTGCAGTGGTCCTGGATCGCGGTGAGCGCCTGCAGCGTGGTGCGGATGTCGTTGAACGCCATCTCCTGCGCGTGCAGCGACCGACCCGAAGTCTGGATGTGGTACTTCAGCTTCTGGCTGCGCTCGTCGGCGCCGTAGACATCGCGCATCGCGATCGCCCAGATTCGGCGCGCGACGCGGCCGATCACGTTGTACTCGGCGTCGAGCCCGTTGCTGAAGAAGAACGAGAAGTTCGCGGCAAAATCGTCCACGCGCATGCCGCGCGCGCGATAGGCCTCCACGTAGGTGAAGCCGTTGGCGAGCGTGAAGGCGAGCTGCGAGATCGGGTTCGCTCCCGCCTCGGCGATGTGGTAGCCGGAGATCGACACCGAATAGAAGTTCCGAATCTTGTTATGGACGAAATACTCCTGGATGTCGCCCATCACCTTCAGCGAGAAGTCCGTCGAGAAGATGCAGGTATTCTGGGCCTGATCCTCCTTCAGGATGTCCGCCTGCACCGTGCCGCGGACCCGTGCGAGCACGTCGGCCTTGATGCGCGCGTAGGTGGGCGCGTCGACCGCCTCGTCGCCGCGGATCCCGAGCAGCCCGATGCCGACGCCGCTGTGCGATTTCGGCAGCTCGCCGTGATACGTCGGCAGCCCGCGCGTTGCGAATTTCGCGCGCACGCTTTCGAGCTGGCCCTTCTCGCGCAGGTGCTTCTCCACCTGCTGGTCGATCGCGGCATTCAGGAAGAACGCGAGCAGGGTCGGCGCAGGACCGTTGATCGTCATCGAAACGGAGGTCGCCGCGTCGCACAGATCGAAGCCGGAGTAGAGCTTCTTCGCGTCGTCGACGGTGCAGACCGAGACGCCCGAGGTGCCGACCTTGCCGTAGATGTCGGGGCGCTCGTCGGGATCGCGACCGTAGAGCGTGACGCTGTCGAACGCGGTCGAGAGCCGATTCGCGGGCTGCGAGGCCGCGAGCACGTGGAAGCGGCGATTCGTGCGCTCGGGCTCGCCTTCGCCGGCGAACATGCGCGCCGGCTCCTCCTCGGGGCGCTTGAACGGAAACACGCCAGCCGTGTAAGGGAACTCGCCAGGCAGGTTCTCCTGGCGCAGGAAGCGCGTGAGCGCACCGGCATCCGTCTCTAGCGGCACCGCGACGCGCGGCAGCTTCGTGCCCGAGAGCGTCGTCACCGTGTTGTCCACCTCGATCGCGCGGCCGCGCACCTGATAACTCTGGTGCTCCGCCTCGTACTGCGAGCGGCGCGCCGGCCACTGCGCCAGCGCATCGCGCAGCGCAGGCTCGAGCGTCGCCTCACGCTGCGCGGCTCTCGCCAGCAGCGCATCGCGCAGCGCGGCCGGCGCATCCGCGAGCTCGCGCCCCGCGTCACGCAGCGCCTGCACCGCATGCGCCGCTTCCGCCTGCTCGCTGGTGCGCTGCTTGTAGCGGCGCACGCTTTGCGCGACGTCGTCGAGATAACGCTCGCGGCCTGCGGGCAAGAGCGGCGGCGGTGAGGTGATCGGCTCGTGAGCGCTCGAAGCGCGCGCGGGGAACGCTCCTCCGAGCGACTCCACTTTCGCGCGCAGATTCGCGAACAGCTTCTCGACGCCCGGGTCGTCCCATTGGCTCGCGACCGTCGAGAATACGGGGACCTGATCGTCCGCGCTGGGCGCACCCGGGTGATTGCGACGCCACTGCTTGCGCACGTCGCGCAGTGCATCCGCCGCGCCACGCCGGTCGGACTTGTTGAGGACGACCACTTCCGCGAGCTCGAGCATGTCGATCTTTTCGAGCTGCGAAGGCGCGCCGTATTCCGGCGTCATCACGTAGACCGCCGAGTCTGCGAGGTCGACGATCTCGCTGTCGCTCTGCCCGATGCCGGCGGTCTCCACCAGCACGAGGTCGAAGCCCGCCGCCTTCAGCACGAGCACCGCATCCTGCACGGCCTGCGAGAGCGCGAGGTGCGCCTGGCGCGTCGCGAGCGAGCGCACGAACACGCCCTCGCCATGCACCGAGTTCATGCGGATGCGATCCCCGAGCAGCGCGCCGCCCGAGCGCCGCCGCGTCGGGTCCACCAATAACAAGCCGATGCGCCGTTCCGGGTAGTCGAGCCGGAAGCGGCGCACGAGTTCGTCCACGACGCTCGATTTGCCTGCGCCGCCGGGCCCCGTGAAGCCGAGCACCGGCGTCTGCTTCGCCGCAGCCTGGGCGCGGAGCGCTGCCCGCAGCTTCTCCGCTGGCGCCAACGCCTCGCTCGCCTCCTCCTCGAACCAGCTGATCGTGCGTGCCACGGCGCCGAACTCGCCGCTCGCGAGCGCACTCGGCTCCGCCGCGCGCGGGGGCAACGCGTGCGAGCGGCACTCGTTCAGCATCGCGCCGATCATGCCTTCGAGGCCGAGCGTGCGGCCGTCCTCGGGGCTGAAGATGCGCGCGACGCCGTAGGCATGCAGCTCCGCGATCTCCGCGGGCACGATCGTTCCGCCGCCGCCGCCGTACACCCGCACGTGGCCCGCGCCGAGCGCGCGCAGCCGGTCCACCAGGTATTTGAAGAACTCGACGTGACCGCCCTGATAACTCGAGATCGCGACGTCTTGCGCGTCCTCCTGCACCGCCGCCTCGACGATGTCGTACACCGAGCGGTCGTGCCCGAGGTGGATCACCTCGGCGCCCTGCTGCTGAAGCAGACGGCGCATGATGTTGATCGCAGCGTCGTGCCCGTCGAAGAGCGCCGCCGCGGTGACGACACGGATGCGCTGCGGCGTGCGATGCAAAGGCGTGACGTTG
>JANNKN010000434.1:0-7663 GCA_031396315.1 Deltaproteobacteria bacterium | reverse complement strand
ACTTCCTCGCCGCGATCACGAACTCCGAAGGCGAGCGCATCGAGATCGCGAGCGACGCAGTGGGCCGCGCTACGGAGGTGCGCGCGATCGGCGCGGGCAATCCCAGCTGGCGCTTCAGCTACGGCGTCGGCAACGCAGCCGGCCTCTACACGACCACGCTGACGGACCCACTCGGTCACACCACGGCCTACGCGATCGACGCCTCGCTGCGCGTGCAATCCGTGACGAATCCGCTTGGCGAGCGCATGGATCTCACTTGGGCTGGCTTGCGGCCGGCGACACGCACGTTGCCGGACGGCACGCGCACGAGCTGGACCTGGTCGAACGACGACCTCGCGAGCGAGACGACGGCGGCCGGAAATGTCCGCACCTTCACTCATCACGTGAATGGCGTGGACCGCGCGCGCCCGCGCGCGAGGCCGCTGCTCGAGCTGCGCGATTCGCTCGGCCTCGTCGAGCGGCGCAGCTACGACGCGAACGGGCGCCTCGCGAGCGTCGCGAACGGCCTCAACGAGACGACGGCGTTCGCCTACGACGCGAACGAGGCGATCCTCAGCACGACCTCCGCCGACGGTACGGTGATGCGCTTCACCGGCTACGGCGAGCACGGCCAGCCGTCGTTCGCCTACTTCGGAAACGGCACGGAGGCCGCGGTCACCAGCTACGACGCCGTCGGCAATCGAGTGCGCAGCACCGTACCGGAGCCGCAATCGGGCGGCGTGAAGCAGCACGTCTACGACGCCGACCGCAATCTCGCGGCGATCGAAGTGCTGAACGCTCCTGCGAGCGGTTCGCTCGTGTTGCAATGGATCGCGCAGGAGTATCGCAGCGACGGCCAGCGACTCCGCACCCAGCGCCCGTACGGCGGAGCGACCACGTTCAGCTACGACCAATTGGGGCGGCTGGCGGCGATCGCCGAGCAAGCCTCGCCGGGTGCGAGCGCGCTGCCCGGCTCGGAGAGTGCAACCACGATCACGCGCGACTTGTTGGGGCGCATCACCGCCGTCGAGCGCGCGAACGGCATGCGCGAGGAGCTCGACTACGACGCGGCCGGCCGCGTCTCGCGGCGGCGCACGCTGAACGGCGGCGTGCTCGAGACCGATGTCGCATTCGAGTTCGCCGCGGGGCGGCTCGTGCGCGCACACGGCACCAGCGGGTTCGACGAAACGTTCGCGTATGACTCGGCGGGCCGTATCCGCGAGGTGACGCACTCGCTCGGCGAAGCGACACGCTTCGCCTACGACGGCCGCTCGCGACCCACGCAGACGACGTTCGTGCTGCCCGGCGGCGGAGTGCTCGCGACGCTCGCGCACGCCTACGACCTCGCGGATCGCGAGACACAGCTGGCGTATCTCGGCGCGAATCTGATCGCGCGCAGCTTCACTGCCGGCCGCTTGGAGCGAACCTATTACGGAAACGGCGTGCGTCAGGATCAGTTCCGCAACATGCAGTCCGGCCGCGCGACCGGCCGCGAGCTATGGCGCGGCAGCCAGCGCATCGAGAAGAGCGACTACGCGATCGCGAGCATGCCGGGCGGCGAGATCGCGCAGCTGCGGAGCGAGGTCGACGACGGCACCAGCGCCGACGGGGTGACGCGGGAGGACTTCACATACGCGACGCTCTACGGACAGAATGCGATGGAGCGGCGTGTCGCCTCGGCGACGAGCGCGAGCGGCGTGCCCGTAGAAAAGCTCAGTTACGACGCGCTCTCGAACTTCATGGGCGGAGCGGCGCAGCTCATGGCGCAAAGCGTCGCTTACAACGCCGAGCACAATCGCGTCCTCGCTGCCGCGCACCCGCCGTCGGGGGGCCCGTTCCAGCCGGTGCGCACGAGCGCCTTTGCATACGACGCCGCGGGCTTCGTCACGGCGGAGTCGGTCGCGATCGGACCGCTCGCGCTCGGCGTGAACGCGTTCAGCTGGAACGCCCGCGGCCAGATCGCAGCGATCCACAGCGACGGCGCGCTGACCGCGAGCTTCGAGTACGACGCGCTCGGGCGACGCCGCGCACGCACGCTCGGAGGTGTCGCGAAGAGCTGGCGCTTCGGCGGCGTAGTCGAAGCCGACGCGGGCGGTCAGCCCGTCGCCCTCGATCTCGGCGAGGTGCGCATCGACCTCGCAGGGCAGCACCTGTATCGGCACGCCGACCTGCGCGGCAATCCGAAGCACGTGACGAACGCGGCCGGCCGTATCGTCCGGCACAACGCCTACGGGGCCTACGGCCAGACCACCGCGCTCGGCCCGCAGTCCGACGACACGGGCTTCGCGCGCGGGACGCCAATCGCGACGCCCCACGCGCAGTACATCGGGATCGGCGCTCGGCTGTATGCGCCCATGCTCGCGCGCTTTCTCGCGCCCGATCCGGTGTGGAGCGCGATCAACCAATACGCCTACACGCTCGGCAACCCGGTCGACTTCTGGGATCCGTCGGGCCTGCATACGGGCAGCCATCACGATCTCATCCAAGCCCAGCTCGGCGTCGCGAGCGCGGTGCTCACGGTCGTGGCGTCGGCCGCGGCGCTCGCCAGCGCACCCATCGTCGGTCCGGCGATCCCGGTGCTGGTGTTCAACCTTCAGATCGCGCTGATCCACCTCGCAAACTCGATCATCGAGCTGCAGCAGCAAATGGAGCTGCACGACGAGAAATCCGGCGCACCGCGCCTGAGCACACGCGAGAACCGCGGCGGCGGCGGCGGAGTGAGCGCGGGCGGCGGCGGCGGCACGGGCTTCCGAGGCGGAGAGAACACCACCTTCGAGGTGTGCTCGAGCGACGGAACGAGCTCGTTCTGCACCCGCAGCTCGAGCTCGGGCTGGGCGGACCCGCCGCGCTTCTCGCTGCACTGATGACCGCGGCGTTGCCGGCGGCGAAAAGGGAGGACAGGAGCATGCGGTTGAACGGACTTCGGGCACTCCAGATGAGCTCGTGGCTGCTCTCGGGCGTCGCGCTGCTCGCGCTGGCCGACGACCTGGCCGGGTGGTGGTTCGCGGGCGCGCGCGGCTTCCCCCACTTGCCCGCGAGCCTCGGGCTGCTGGTGTGCGGGAATGCCATCGAACACGTCCGAGCGCTGCTCGCCCTGCATGCGGCCGAGCTGGCGGCGCTGCGTTCGGGCGGCGTGCGTGAGCGGCGCTAGCGGCGTCCTCGACGGAAGGCGCGGCTCGCAGCACGCGGGCCGCGCCCTCGAAGCCGTACTTTCTGACCCCAACTCAAGCTGCTAATCACCATGTCCGTGCCGAAAAAATCCCTCGCGCCGCCGACGACTGCTCCCGCTTACGCCCAAGCTGGCGTCGATCTCGATCGCGACGAGGCCTTCATCGATTCGATCAAAGACATCGCGCGCGCGACGCACCGGCCCGAGGTCCTGTCGGGGATCGGTGGCTTCGCGGGGCTGTTCAAGACGCCGGAGCGTTACAAAGACCCGATCCTGGTGGCGAGCACCGATGGCGTCGGCACGAAGCTGAAGCTCGCCGCACAGCTCGGAAACTTCGCCACGATCGGCATCGACTGCGTCGCGATGGTCGTGAACGACATCGTCGTGCAAGGCGCCGAGCCGATCGTGTTCCTCGACTACCTCGCGATGGGCGAGCTCGACACGGAGCTCGGCGCCGAGGCGCTGCGCGGGGTCGCCGAAGGCTGCCGCCGTGCCGGCTGCGCGCTGCTCGGCGGCGAGACGGCGAGCATGCCTGGCTTCTATCCGAAGGGTGAGCTCGAGCTCGTCGGCTTCGGTGTAGGCGTCGTCGAGCGAGAAAAGGTGATCGACGGTTCGTCGATCTCGCACGGTGACGTGGTCGTCGGCCTCGCGTCGTCGGGCGTCCACAGCAACGGCTACACGCTCGTACGCGCGGTGATCGACGCGGGCATCCTCGCGGGCAAGTTCGAGCTGCGCGACGTGCCGCCGGAGTTGAACACATCGCTCGCCGCGGCACTTCTCGCGCCGACTCGCATCTACGTGAAGCCAGTGCTCAACGTCGCGCGCGACTTCCAGATCAACGGCATCGTGCACATCACCGGCGGCGGCTTCGATGGCAACATTCCGCGCGTGCTGCCGAAGGGCGTGCGCGCGCGCATCGACCCGAAGAGCTGGCCGCGCCCGCCGATCTTCGACTTCCTGCAGAAGCATGGCGAAATTTCCGAGGACGAGATGCGCCGCGTCTTCAACCTCGGCCACGGCATGGAGCTCGTGATTCGCCGCGACCAGGCGAGCGACGTGATCGATCGCTTCGCAGCGCTCGGTGAGCGCGCTTACCGCATCGGCGTGATCGAGAAGAAGGCCGAAGGCGAGGCGGGCGTGCTGTTCGAGGACGCGTCGGCGCGAGGCAAATGAGCCGCGGGCTGCCGCAAGCGGCGGCCCTGCGCGCGCGTCGCTGGGACGTCGTGATGCTCGGCGGCGCTCTGCCGGGGCTCGCCGCTGCGATCCGGCTGGCGATGGGCGGGCTGCGCGTCCTCATCATCGAGGAAGAATCCGCGGCCAAGACGCCGGACTTCGTGCGAGAGCCGTTCTTCCTGCCCGGCGGCTTCGGCGACGGCATCGTCGATGCCTGTCTGCGCTCGCTCGGCATCCCGGTGATCGACCGCCGCGAATTGGTAGCGAGCGACCTCGCTTATCAGGTGCTGCTGCCGGACGCGCGCGTCGACGTGGGCAACGCGCACGTGACCGCCGAGGATCTCGTCGCGTGGGGCCTCGCAAAGCCCGACGTCGCGCCGGACTTGTTACGGCGGCTCGCCGAAGCGGCGCGCGCGGAAGGCGAGGCGCTGCTCGCGGCGGACCCTGCGCGCGCGCATGCGCTGCGCGCGGGCAAACGCCCGGTGATGCAAGTCGCCGCGCGCGGGCTGCCCGCTGGCATGCGCGAGCTCGCGCCGCCGCTCGCCCGCTTCTTCGAGCTGCAGACGCGCGGGCTCTCGAACCTCGCGAACGCGACGCCGCCGCCGGAAGCGCTCGCGCGTCTGCTCGGCAGCGCGCTGCTCGGCGGCACCTCGCTCGCGGATTCGCACGGCGGGGTGCGTGCCCTGTTCCGGCGCCGGCTCGCGACGCTGCACGCCGAATTCCGTTCGCTCTCGGGCGCGTTTCAGTTCGTCGAGGTCGGCGAGCACCCGGGCGTCGCGCGCGAGCAGCCGGCGGACGTCTGGATTGGGCGCGCCGTCGTGATCAATGCGCCGGTTGCAAAGCTCGCCGCGGCGCAGCGGACGTGGGGCTACGAAGTGCCGCGCTTCCTCGACGGACCCGCACCCACGGCGCGCCGCGTGACGCTGCACCTGCGCGCGATCGCGGAGGCGATCCCCGAGCCGCTCGCTCCGCGCGCGCTGCTCGCGAGCGACGCGGTGCCCGGAGGCGTCGCGCTCTCGGTGCTGCCGTCGCCGCGCGGCGCGCGCTTCGCGGAGCTCGTCGCGCGCGCGGTCTGCGCCGACGACGCCGAGAGCGGCCCCGCGCTGGCAGTGAAGATGCGCGAGGCACTCGGCGCGCTTCTGCCCGAAGGCGATGCGCGCATCACGGCGGCAGCCCTCGCGGAGCCCCCGTTGTGGGACGACGAGGCTGCGCTGCTCGACCCCGATCGCGGCGCGAGCCTCTCTGCGCTTCCGCCCCTGCGCGCGGGCGGACGGCGCCCCGTGTTCCGCATTCCGCGCGAGGCCGGAGCGGCATTGGGGGTCGAAGGCGACTTACTCTTGGGTTGCCAAGTAGGCGATGCGATCCGCGGGGAGCTCGGCTGAGTGGCCGGCGCGGGGCACGCGATCAACGTCGTAAACGAGCGCGGCGCCTTCGTGCGTCTGCTGGGCTACGCGCGGCCTTATTGGGGCGTGCTGTTCGCAGCGGTGCTGTGCGCCGCGGCCTTCGCCGGAGCGCAGACCGGGCGGATCATTCTGCTCAGCCCATTCATCGACGAGATCATGATCCCGGGCGCGAACGCCAACGTCGGGCTCGACGAGATCATGGGCGCGCTAGGCACGCAGAAGCCCGTGGCGCCCGACGCTGGGCTCACTTCCGAGCAGAAGTCGCAGATCCTGAGGAGCGTGCGCGCGTTCGCGCCGTCGCTCGCGCTCGTGCTGCTGCTCACGCTCGTGATCCCCGTCGCACACTTCGGCCAGGAATACATCTCCCAGCACCTGCTCGGCCGCGTACTCGTCGATCTGCAACGCGATCTGTGCGCGAAGCTGCTCGCGCTCCCGCTCAGCTTCCATCAGCAGAACACGCGCGGCGAGACGCTCTCGCGCATCCTGAACGACACGACCAAAGCGCACACCGCACTCGATCAGTTCTTCGTCGACATCGTGCAATCCGCCGTGATGCTCACGGTCACCGTCACCGCGCTGTTCCTCTTCTCCTGGCAGCTCTCGCTCGCGGTCGCGGCGGTCGCGCCGCTGCTCGCGGGCGTGATCGCCGTGTTCGGTACGCGCATCCGCAAGCGCGCCGAACGCCGGCAAGAGAGCCAAGCGGACATGACGCAGCGCCTGCTGCAGATCCTCGCTGGCATCAAGATCGTGAAGGCCTTCAGGGCGCAGGAGGGCGAAGCGCGCGGCTTCGAAACGGAGAACCTCCGCTATTTCCGGCGCAACATGAAGGTGGTGAAGAACCGCTCGCTCGCGCGCGCCGCGATCGAGTTGCTCTCGAACCTGATCGGCATCTTCATCCTGCTGGTCGGCGTCGCGGCACTGCTCGCCGGGGTTTGGGGCCTGACGCTCGGCACGCTGATCCCGTTCGTCCTGCTGATGTCGCGCGCCTACCGCCCGATGCGCGATCTCTCGCGCGCCTGGACGCGCTTGCAGGAGGCGGTCCCCTCGGCGGCCCGCTTCTTCGAAGTGCTCGACGCGAACGAGGAAACGCCCGACGCGCCCGGCGCCGTCGCAATCTCTGGCGTGCGCCACGGAATCTCGCTCCGCAACGTCTCCTTCTCCTATGGCCGCGAGCCGGTGTTGGCCGACGTCTCGCTCGACGTCAGAGCGGGCGAGATGGTCGCGATCGTCGGCAAGACCGGCAGCGGCAAGACCACGCTCGCCGACCTGTTGTTACGGCTCTACGACCCGGACACGGGCTCGATCCTGATCGACGGCATCGACCTCCAAGGCGTGCAGCGCAGCTCGTGGCTCGATCACGTCGCCGTCGTCACGCAGGACCCCTTCCTGTTCGCCGGCAGCATCCGCGAGAACATCCTCTACGGCCGCCCCGGCGCGAGCGACGCCGAGCTATTCGCAGCCGCCCGCGCCGCCCACGTCGACGAATTCGTCTCGCGCTTCGACGCCGGCTACGACACCGACGTCGGCGAAGCCGGCACCGCCCTCTCCGGCGGCCAACGCCAACGCATAACAATCGCCCGCGCGATCCTGAAAAAGCCCGACGTCCTGATCTTCGACGAAGCCACCAGCGCGCTCGACGCCGAGAGCGAACGCCTCGTCCAAGACGCCATCACCGCCCTCCTCTCCGGCCGCACCACCTTCGTGATCGCCCACCGCCTCTCGACAGTCCGCCACGCCGACAAAATCCTCGTCCTCCGCGACGGCCGAGTCGTCGAGCTCGGCGCCCACGACGACCTCATGCAAAAAGGCGGCGCCTACGCCGACCTAATGCGCGCCCAGGAATTCACGGCCTGACCCCGCAGCCCGCTCACCCCTCTCACTCCCCTTCCGCGCCGGCAGTCCGCGACCCGGCGCTCTTCGCACACCTCCCAACCCCCTA
>JANNKN010000428.1:0-1548 GCA_031396315.1 Deltaproteobacteria bacterium | reverse complement strand
GGGGAAACCGCACTCCCCACCAAAGGGTCGTTCCGAGCCAGCCGGCGAAGCGCGCCCCGCTCAGCCCGCGTCGAGCACCTAACTCTTCGCCACTTCCCCCGCCCAAAACCGATCGAGCGCCCTCGTCGTCCGCGCAAACATCTCGTCGAGCTCGCCATGCGTCACCACGAACGGCGGCGACATCGCGCCCAAGTCGCGAATGCCTCGAACGATGACGCCTTCCTCCCGGCAGAGTGCATGCATCGCCGGCCCGAGCGCATTCGGGCCCGCATTCGCGAGCGGCCCGCGCTGCGGCTTGCGCATCTCGAACGCCCCAATCAGCGCGAAGCCCCGCGTCTCCGCTACCGCCGGATGCACCGCCAGCTTCGCGAGCGCCGCCTGGAAGCGCGGCCCGACGTCGTCGCGCACGCGCTCCACCAGCTTCTCGCGCGTCAGCACCTCCAGGTTCGCGAGTGCCGCCGCGCACGCGACCGGGTGCCCGGTGTACGTGAAGCCGTGTGCGAGGTAGCCGCTGGTGGCGAGCGCCTCGGCGATCTCGTCCCGCACGAGCGTCGCGCCGAGCGGCACGTATCCGCTGGTGATGCCCTTCGCGACGGTCATTAGGTCCGGCTGAAGCTGCCACAGCTCCGATGCGAACCACGCGCCGAGGCGGCCGAATCCCGTAATTACTTCGTCCGCGACGAACAGGATGTCGTTGCGCCGGCACAGCTCGCGCAGCTGCGCGAGGTAGCCCTCCGGCGGCACGATCACGCCGCCCGCGCCTTGGATCGGTTCGACGAACATCACGCCGATCGTTTCCGCGCCCTCGCGCGCGATCATGCGCTCCGTCTCCTCGAGGCACCATTTCCCATGATCCGCTGGGCTCTTGCCCGTGCCGTAGGCGAGCGGGCCCGGAACGTGGAAGAAGCCGGGCAGCGGCAGGTCGAAGGGCTCGAGGCAGCTCGGCAGGCCGGTGAGGCTCGTCGTCGCGAGCCCGACGCCGTGATACGCGAAGGTGCGCGAGAGCACCTTCTTCTTCGCGGGCTTACCGCGCAGCTTCCAGTAGGCGCGCGCGAGCTTGAGCGCGGTCTCGTTCGCCTCGGAGCCCGAGTTCGAGAAGATCACGTGGCCGAGGCCGCGCGGAGCGAGCTCCGCGATGCGCGCTGCGAGCCGAATCGTCGGCTCCGTCGAGCTGTTGAAGAACGACGGGTAGAACGCGACCTCGCGCATCTGGGCGTCGACCGCTTCCCGGATCTCGTCGCGGCCGTAGCCGACGTTCACGCACCACAGGCCGGCGAGGCCGTCGAGAATCTCGCGGCCCGTCTCGTCGATGATCGTGCTGCCCTTCGCGGAGCGGATCACGTGCGTGCCCTGCTTGTGCATCGCGACGTGATCGGTGAAGGGGTGGAGGTGGTGCGCGGCATCGAGCCGGCGCAGCGTCGTGAGGTCGAATGACTTGGTCATGCGGGTACTCCAGCACTCCGGGTGCTTGGGCGCCAGGTGAGACGAGAGCCTCGAGGCGGCGCAGGGGGCGGGGCAGCTCGCTGCGGCTCGGCGCTCGGCCGCGCG
>JANNKN010000401.1:0-2874 GCA_031396315.1 Deltaproteobacteria bacterium | reverse complement strand
CCCCCCCCCCGGCTGTGCGGGGGCGCCGCCCCCCCCCCCCGTCCGTGCTTCGTCTCGTACTCGGGCCCCGGCGGCTAACTCCGCGACTTGGGGTCGCTTTCTGTCGCTGCGCGGCTTTAAACGACCGGGGCCGTTGGGTAGCGTACGCCCCTTCGCGCCCCCCCAGGCCGGATCCGCTGGCCGCGTGGGGCACGCCCTTTTCGGAGCGTCCCCGATGAAGATCTTGGTCTGCCTCAAGCAGGTGCCGCACCAGGACGCGCGCCTCGACGTGAACGCCGACGGCTCGTGGATCAAGGAAGACGGCATCAAGTTCGAGATCAACAGCTACGACACCTTCGCGCTCGAAGAGGCGCTACGGCTGAAGGATGCTGGCACCGCGACCGAGGTAATCGTCGCCTCGATCGGGCCGGATCGGGTGACGCAGGCGCTGCGCACCGCCCTCGGCATGGGCGCGGACCGCGCGGTGCACGTGAAGGATCCCGCGGTCGACGGCAGCGACTCGCTCGGCATCGCGCGCACGCTCGCCGCGGTCGCCAAGGAAGCCGCGGCGGATGCCGTGTTCCTCGGCCTGATGAGCGACGACAGCAATGCGTCCGCCGTCGGCCCGATGATCGGCGAGCTGCTCGGCATCCCGAGCGCGACCGGCGTCGTGAAGGAAGAGAAGACCGCGACGGGCTTCCGAGTCGAGCGCGAGCTCGAAGGCGGCGCGCTCGAGGTGGTCGACGTCGAAGCGCCCTGCGTGCTCGCGATGCAGACGGGCCTCAACCAGGTCCGCTACGCGTCGCTGAAGGGCATCATGGCCGCGAAGAAGAAGCCGATCGACGTGAAGACCGCGGCCGATCTCGGGCTCGCGGGCCAGGTCGGTGCGAGCGCCGCGAAAGTGAAGATCCAGAAGATCTACTCGCCGCCGCGAGGCACGGGCGCGCAGATCCTCAAGGGCGGCGCGGACGAAGTCGTCGCGGGGCTCGTCGGCAAGATCAAGGAGCTCGGTCTCCTTTAGCAAGCGCCGTTTTCGGCGCGCGCAGCGAGCCGGAGGCGAGCGAAGTCGAACAGTGGCCTCGGTGTGTATCGAAGAGGGCCCATCCGCAGACGCCAAATGGCAGATGCCGGGGGCCGAAGGAGACATAGAGCGATGACGATTCTCGTCGTAGGTGAGATCCAGAAGGGTGCGATTCGTGAGGCCAGCTATGAGCTGGTCACGTTCGCCAAGAAGATCGGCGGAGACATCAAGGGCCTCGTGATCGGCAGCGGCTGCGGCGCGCTCGCGGAGGCCTTCGCGAAGAAGGGCGCCGCGCACGTGTACGTCGCCGACGATGCCGTGCTCGCGAACTACAGCGTCGATGCCTACACGCGCGCGATCAAGGCCGCGGTGGCAGCGTCGGGCGCAACCACGGTGCTGATCTCGAGCACGCCCTCGGGCTGGGACGTCGCGTCGCGCGTGGCCGCGGGCGTCGACGCCGGCTTCGTGTCCGACGCATTCAACTACGCCGACGGCGCCTTCGTGCGCCGCGTGTTCAATGGCAAGCTGGATGCGCGCGTCGTCTCGACCGCCGCGCTGACGGTCGTCACGGTGCAGCCCGGTGCGAACAAGCCCTTCGAGGGCGCGAGCGAGGGCAAGACCGAGAAGCTCAGTGTCGAGCTCGGCGGCCTGAAGGCGAAGTTCGTGGAGACGAAGGTCGCGGCCGCGAAGGGCCACGATCTCACCAAGGCCGAGATCATCGTGTCCGGCGGCCGCGGCGTCGGCGCGCCCGAGAAGTTCAACGAAGTGATCAAGCCGCTCGCCGATGCACTCGGCGGACAGATGGGCGCCTCGCGCCCGGTGGTCGATGCGGGCTGGTTGCCGCACGAATACCAGGTCGGCTCATCGGGCCAGATCGTCACGCCGAAGCTCTACATGGCGTGCGGCATCAGCGGCGCGATTCAGCACTTGGTCGGCATGAAGGGCGCGAACTACATCATCGCCATCAACAAGGACCCCGACGCCCCGATCTTCGAAGTCGCGCAGCTCGGCGTCGTGGGCGATCTGTTCGAGATCGTCCCGAAGCTGACCGCCGCGGTGAAGGCGGCGAAGGGCTGAGATTTTCGCAAACTCACAAACCGAGCCTCTGAGCGGGAGGAGCCCGGCGAGGTCGTCGCGAACGCAAGCGTTCCAGAGCCGGCGAAGCCGGCGCAGAACGCGCGCAGCGAGGCGGCGCCGAGCGAAGCTCGAAAGGGATTGGACATGCCCGATACGTCGGATTTCCACAACGGCATGAAGCTGGAGATCGACGGCGATCCCTGGGTGATGACGTACTTCCAGCATGTGAAGCCCGGCAAGGGCGGCGCGTTCGTGCGCACGAAGATCAAGAACCTGCGTACGGGCAAGAGCGTCGATCGTACTTACCGCGCGGGCGAGCGCGTGATCGAGGCGGACATCGAAGACCGCACGATGACGTACCTCTACCTCGAGGCCGACGGCCTCGTGTTCATGGACACGAGCAATTACGAGCAGTTCACGATCCCGCTCAAGCAGGTCGGCGAGGCCAAGGATTATCTCCAAGAGAACGCCGAAGTCTCGGTGATCCTCTACAACGGCTCGCCGATCAACATCGAGATCCCTTCGTTCGTGGTCGCGAAAGTCGTGCGCACCGACCCAGGCATCAAGGGCGATACCGCTTCGGGATCTACCAAGCCCGCGACGATCGAGACGGGTGCGACGGTGCTCGTGCCGCTCTTCATCAAGGAAGGCGAGAAGATTCGAGTGGACACGCGGACGGGTGAGTACGTGGAGCGAGTGCAGGCGTAGGGCTACGACGCGGGCCTTGTTGCGGGCACCGCGCCGAGCGGCGGGCCGGGGGCTGCGGAGCGCAATGGCTCACTCGGCCCTGGTCGTAC
>JANNKN010000386.1:0-2644 GCA_031396315.1 Deltaproteobacteria bacterium | reverse complement strand
CCGAGGCCGAGGCCCGCGGCGTCGCGCCCAACCTGATAGAAGCGCCCGAAGATCTTGCGCAGCTCGCGCGCCTCGATGCCGATGCCGCGGTCGGCGATCTCGACGCGCACCTTGCCGTGCGCCGTCGCCGCGAGCGCGACGCGAACCTCGAGCGGCGGCTGTGAATACTTCACCGCGTTCTCCAATAAGTTGCGGAACACCACCGCGAGCTCCGCCGCATCGCCGAGTGCGGTGAGGGGACGCTTGCGCGCGATCGCGATCGCCCCTTCCGGGAGCGCGTGCGCGCGGCGCACGTCGTCGGCGACATCGCGGATGATCGCGGTGAGATCGACCGGATCGGCCGGCCGCACGCGCACCTTCTCCTCGCTGCGCGCTGCGGCGAGCACGTGCATGACGGTGCGCTCGAGCCGCTCGACGTCCTCCTGCATGCGCGCGACGAAGGCCTTCTGCCGCTCCGCCGGCAGCTCGCGGCGCTGCATCGTATCGAGGTAGAGCCGCAGCGAGGCGATCGGCGTCTTCATCTCGTGGGTGACCGCATCGATGAACGCCTGCTGGCGCTGGCCGAAGCGGATCTCGCGCACGAGCCAGATGCACAGCAACAAGAGGCCGACGAAGATCGTCAGCGCGACTAGCGAGCCGAACACGATCGCGACCCAGTGCGCCGCCGTGAGCCCGCCCTCCACCGGCCGCCAGCCGCCGACGATGATCACTTGCCACGCGATGCCGAGCCCGAGCGCCAGCACCATGAGCGTGATGCCGAGGGCGAGCGGGTAGCGGATGGAGCGGCGGGACATGGGAGGCGGGGCTCCGAGATGACGCGAGCGTAACGAGTTCGCGGCGGGCGCCGAGGCCGCAGCGAGGCGGCGTTGCATAGAATCCGCCAATGCCGCTGCGCACGCTGTCGCTTCACCTCGCCGCGGTCGCGCTGTGGCTGTGCGTGGCGGGCGGCGTGGGCGCGACCGCGCTGCCGCCCGAGGGCCAATGCCCCGGCGCCGCGAACGCGCGCGGCGCGGGCGACCCGATCGACGCGACGCGCGCCCCACTTCGCACGGGTGACGTAATCGACCACGCCTCCCTGCCATCGATTCGCGCGCTCCTCCCGAACGAGTTCTGGCAGCACCGCGACGTCTTCTTCTTCGCCGGCATGCGGGTCACGATCGGCCCGTGTCATCGCCGTTATGCGCCCTCCGCTGCCTTCACTGCAGCGTCGCGCGAGTACGCCGGCCGCGCGCACCTCGGCCCTGCGAATGCCCTGCTCGATCACATTGCGGGCTTGCCCTTCGCACCCGCCGAGATCGACGCGAGCGCTGCGGACGCCGGCGCGCGCTGGGCATGGAACCTCGAGCGGCGCTACCGCGGTGCCGGGCCGATCGGCTCCTTCCGCATCCTCGACCTGCCCGACGACCGACTGCTCGCGAGCCGCACCGCGCCGCAGGTCTTCGCCGGCACCTTCTTCTTCGTTCAAACCGGGGCGCGCGCCGATCTCTCAGGCCACCAGGAACGTGCCTCGCGCCGTAACAGCTGGGTCGCAGGCGGGGCGTTCCGCGAGCCGCCAGACGCGCGCGGCCTGGCCTGGCGCCAATACCGGTCGCACGAGACCGCACGTGACCCGCACCGCCCGGACGAAGTCTTCGTGTACCTCCCCGACCTGCGAAAGATGCGCCGCGCCGCCGGCGCGCGAAGCGACGGCGTGTTCGTGCCGCGTTACCGCGCCGCGGGCCAGGGCAATGCGCGCGCCATTCCCTATGGGCAAGGCGGCCGCCTCGGCACGATCGAAGCGGGACACGGCAGTGCGCTCGCAGTCGCCGAGGACATCGAGCGCGGCTTCACGGGGCTCGCGCTGCGACCGAATGCCTGGACGTGGCGTGTCGTCGACGAGCGTGAAGTGCTCGCGCCCCTGAATGCCCGCAGCGTCGGCTGGCCATTGCGCGACGACAGGAATTATGGGCCCAGCGGCCTCTCGCTCGCGAGCGACACCTGGGACGTGCGCTGGGCGGTCGTGATCGAGGGCCGTGCGCTCGCTCCGAACGCGCCGACTCCACGCGTTACTTATTGGGTCGATGCACAGACCGCGCAGCCGCTCTACGCGATGCGGCGCAGCGCGAGCGGCGGGCTGCGCGAAGTCGGTGTGCTCGCGCATCGCTACAGCACAGACAGCGCGCGCTATCCCGCCTTCCCGGACGGTGCTGCTGCCCACGTCTTCGACCCCGTGGCCGCCGCGTTCCTCACCCTACCGAGCGGAGGCTGGCGCCGCGAAAGCTGGGACGCGCGCTCCGTCCCACTCGACGAAGCCGAGCTTCGCCCGCTGCTCTCCACCGACTCGCTCTTGCGCGGCCGCTGAGCCGCCGCGCGCTCAGAACGCGTACCGCAGCTTGAAATACACATGGTCCAGGTCGCGCACGGGCGACAACCCGTTCTCGACGTACGTGAACTCCGTCAGCAGATTGTCGTCGTTCGCGGAGAAGTCATTGATCCCACGCAGGCGGCGCGTCCAGCCGCCCGTGAACACCCCCACGCCGAACGTCGCCGACACTGCGTCGCTGAAGCGCCACGAGATTTCCGGCAGAAGCGCGCCCGAGTGCGAGCGGAAATCCCACACGACGTTGGCGCTGAGGTTCAAGCGGTCCTGAAAATAGCCGGTACT
>JANNKN010000385.1:0-3892 GCA_031396315.1 Deltaproteobacteria bacterium | reverse complement strand
CAGCTCTCGGGAGGCCAGCGGCAGCGCGTCGCGATCGCGCGCGCACTCGCGGGCGCGCCGCGCATCGTGCTCGCCGACGAGCCGACCGCGTCGCTCGACAAGCAATCGGGCCGCGAGGTCGTCGACCTGATGCAAGGCCTCGCGCGCAAGCAGGGGGTGACGGTGCTGCTCGTGACCCACGACAACCGCATCCTCGACGTGGCGGACCGCATCGTGCACCTCGAGGACGGGCGGCTCGCGACCTTCACCGAGCACGTCACCGCGAACACGCAGCACATGATGGACATGCTCGCCCGTAACAACCGCAAGGGCGATCTACAGCGCCGCGTCGCGGACGCGCCAGCCGAGCAGCTGCCCGCATTGCTCGGTCAGGCAGCGAAGAGCGCCGAGGAATTCCTGCGCGTCACCGAGCTGAGCCAAGACGACGCGTTCCAGAGCATGTTCGAGGAGGCGCTCGCGGCGTTCACGCTGCGCTTCGGCGAGCTGCTGGATGCCGAGCGCGCCTCGATCTTCCTGGTGGATGCAGCGCGCCGCGAGCTCGTGTTGCGAGTCGCGCAGGAGGAAGGCGGCCGGCGCGTCGACGTGCGCATGCCGATCGACCGCGGCGTCGCGGGCCGCGTCGCGACCACGGGCGAGAGCCTGCGGGTCGACGACGCCTATGCGAGCCCGCTCTTCAACTCCGAAGTCGACCGAGCCACCGGCTTCAAGACGCGCAGCATCCTGTGCGTGCCGATCCACAACCGGCGCGGCGAAGTGTTCGCGGTGGCACAGCTGCTCAACAAGCGCAGCGGGATTCCCTTCGACGCAAAAGACGAGGCGCAGTTCCGCGAGCTCGCGGGCGGCGTCGCGGCGATCCTCGAAGGCTGGGCGCGCATGGGCGCGAGCGAGGCGCGGCGCATGCAGCTGCGCGGCGCCGGTGCGCCCGCGTGAGCTCGCGCCTGCGCGCGGTCGACGTGCATGCCCACGTCGTGCTCGAGGAGACCTTCGGCACGGCCGGCGCACACGGCCCGACGCTCGGCGACGAAGCTGGCGTGCCCGTCTTCCGCGTCGGCAGCTACTGCCTGCGCGGCGTGCGCTATCGCGGCAGCCCGTTCATGGATCCCGAGAAGCGGATCGCGGCGATGGATGCGGCGCGCATCGGCGTGCAGGTGCTGTCGCCCAACCCGCTCACGTATTTCCACCACATCGCGTCGAAGGAGGCGATCGCGTTTTGCCGCCGCCACAACGATGTGCTCGCAAAGCTCGTGCGCGCACGCGCGCCGCGGCTGCTCGGGTTCGCGGCGCTGCCGATGCAGGACGTCTCCGCTGCGCTCGATGAGCTCGACCGCGCGCGCGAGCTCGGCCTGCTCGCGGGCTACGTCGGCACCGAGTTCGGCACGCCGCTCGACGCGCCCGCGCTCGATCGCTTCTACGCGGGTTGCGTCGCGCGCGACGTGCCGCTTTTCTTGCATCCCGCACCCGCCGGCATCGACGGCCCGCCCGGCGACGCGCGCCTCGGCCGCTTCGACCTCGATCTCGTTATGGGCTTCGCGGCGGAAGAGACGCTCACGCTGGCGACGCTGATCTACGGCGGCGTGCTCGACCGCCATCCGCGGCTCGACGTCTGCATCAGCCACGGCGGCGGCGCGGCGCCGTATCTGGTCGGGCGGCTCGCCGCGGCGGCCCGCAAGCGCGCTTGGGCAGCGGAAGCGATTCGCCCCGACGGCGCATTCGAGGAGCGCCTCGCGCGGCTCTGGTACGACGTACACGTGCACGACGCGCGCGCGCTCGGCTTGTTGCGGAGCGTGGTCGGCGACGCGCGGCTCGTCTACGGCACGAACTTCGCGGGCTGGGATCAAGCCGAGCCGCAGCCGCTCGGCGAGCTCGGCGAGACACTCACGCGCAACGCCGCGCGCCTGCTGCGCCGGCCGCAGCTGGCCGCCGCCGAATGATCGCCGGCGCCCGTCATTGCGGCGCGATTCGTTTCGAGCTGCAGAGCCGGCTCGGATCGCGGGCTATCGCGTGCGCAGCTTCGACGGCGCGGAGTCGCGGACCCATCTCGACTAGGCTCGCTCGCACGAAGCTCACGAGGCCTCGATGAAACCCCTGGTCTACGACCCGACGGATCCCGATCAGCTCGAGCACATCAACGACGTTTATCGCCGCCTGCGCGAAGAGTCGCCGGTTCACTACGCCGAGAAGTTCGACATCTTCGTCGTCTCGCGGCACGCCGACGTCCGGGCGATTCTCGAGGACACGGAGCGCTTCTCGTCGCGCGGCGCGAATACGGCGCTCGCCTACACGCCGCCGGAGGTCGCGGCAGTGCTCGCGGAGGGGCGCCCCGAGGCGGAGGCGCTGCTGACCGCCGATCCGCCACGGCATGCGCGGCATCGCGCGCTGATCAACCGCGCGCTCACCCAGCGCCGCGTCGACCAGAAGCGGCCGCGCATGCAGGAGCTGGCGCACGCGCTGATCGACGCGTTCGCAGCGAGCGGACGCGCGGACCTGATCGCCGCATTCGGCGTGCCGTATCCGCTGAACGTGATCGCCGACGTGATGGGCATTCCGGAGCGCGATCGCGCGCAGCTCAAGCTCTGGTCCGGCGACTTCGTCGCGCGCTTCTCGCCGGATCTGAGCATCGAGGAGCGCAAGCAGCGCGCACGCGGCTTCGTCGCTTTCCAGCGCTACTTCGAGCAGCTGATCCTCGCCGCGAGAGCCGACGGCCGCGACGACTTCATGGGCGACTTCGTGCGCGCCGCGTTCTCCGAGCCGCCGGTCTCGATGGAGGACCAGCTCACGACGCTGATGCAGACGGTGGTCGCGGGCCACGAGACGACGACGAACCTGATCGGCGCAGCGCTCGTGCACCTGCTCACGAACGAGCCCGTCCGTGCGCGGCTCGCGCGCGATGCTGCGCTCTGGCCCGCGTTCGTGGAGGAGGTGCTGCGGCTCGAGACGCCGACGCAGGCGCTGTTCCGCACCGCGAACGTCGACGTGACGCTGCACGGCGTCACGATTCCGGCGGGCAAGCACGTGCAGATTCTCTACGGCTCCGCGAACCGCGATCCGGCGGCGTTTCCGAGCCCGGACGCGATCGATCTCGAGCGGGAGAACGTGCGCGGTCATCTCGCCTTCGGCCTCGGCATCCATTTCTGCACAGGCGCGCCGCTCGCGCGCACGGACACGCTCGTCGCGCTCGAAGCGCTCACGCAGCGACTGCCTGGCCTGCGCCTCGTTTCCGGCGCGCCGCTGAAGCACACGCCGCACTTCTTTCTGCGCGGGTACCAAGCTGTGCACGGCGAATGGCAGAGCTAGCCACGCGACCCATGGCGCGACGGCTCGCGCGCGACGGCGGCCCGGCCGACGCCTGAGCGCGCGCCCAGCCCGGCGATTCGTCATGCTCGCTCGTCGTCATGGACCTCACCGTCGTCGCCAGCCCCGCGTTCATCGGGCTGCTCGTGCTCGAGTTCGCTGTCGCACACGCGCAGCGGCGCGACATCCAGACGACGCGCGACACCGCGACCAGCCTGTCGCTCGGCGTTGGCAGCGTGTTCGTGAACGCGGCTTACGTAGCGGCGACGGTCGGCCTCTACCTGTGGGTGCATGAGCACCGCCTCGTCGATCTCGGCGACGGGCTCTGGGCGTTCGCCGCCGCGATGCTCGCCGTGGACTTCGCCTACTACTGGTTCCATCGGCTCCATCACGAGGTGCGCCTGCTGTGGGCGTCGCACGTTCCGCACCACTCGAGCCAGCGGTACAACCTCTCGACGGCGCTGCGCCAGACCTGGACGCCCTTCACCGGCCTGCCGTTCTATCTGCCGCTCGCGCTCGTGTTCTCGCCGGCACAGATCGCGACGGCCTACGCGGTGAATCTGATCTACCAGTTCTGGATCCACACCGAGCTGATCGACCG
>JANNKN010000357.1:0-3261 GCA_031396315.1 Deltaproteobacteria bacterium | reverse complement strand
CGGCGATAGCGCAGCACCGCGCGCAGCTTGCGGCTGTAAGGAGAGCCGGGCGCGCCCACGATGCGAAGCAGGGGATCGTCCACGTCGGCTCCTCGAATGCGCCGACAATATGACACGGGCTGTGCCACAATGCCGTCGGCTGCGCAGGAGCCCCCATGTCCGCGTCTTCGAAGCGCTTACGCCGGCTCGCGCCGTGGCTCGCCGCGGCGCTGCTCTTCGCGCTGTTCCGGCTTTGGTACGACGGCCTTGCGGCGCCGCTCACGCCGGCGGAAGTCGACGATTACGTCGCGAGCATGACGGAACGCGGATTTCCATCGGAGCGCATCGCTGGGATTCGGAAGTTCCTCTCCGAGGACACCGGCGACGATTTTGTGATGGTGAACTTCATCGCATTCAACCAGCTGCCCGAGCCCGTCGGCGACATGCTCCCCGGCGAGAGCGGCCGGCAAGTGCTCGATCGCTACATGGCCTACATGACTCCGGCGCTGCTCGCGCGCGCGTCTCACCCAATGCTGGGCGGCGACGCCGCGGCCAACGCGATCGAGACGTGGGGGCTCGCGAACGGCGAGCGTTGGTCGATGGCGGGCGTGATTCGCTATCGCAGCCGGCGCGACATGATCGAGATCGCGAGCGACCCGCGCTTTCGCGACGCACACGTGTACAAGATCGCGGCGATGCAGAAAACGCTCGCAGTGCCGATCGAGCCGTACTTCATGGCGGGCGGCCCGCGAACCGTCGTTGCGCTCGCGCTCGTCGCGATCGCAGCGCTCGCCGACGCCGCGCTCGCACGCCGGAGCGGCCCGTGACGCTCTTGCGGCGCGCGCTTCCGGTCGTGATGGCGGTCGTCACGAGCCCGCAGACGCGCGCACTCCGGCGCAGTGCGGCGAGCGCAGTGCGCCGCCTGCGCGGCAGTGCGCGAGAGGTGCATTACTTCCATCAAGTCGACGACCCCTACAGCGCGCTCGCAGTGCAGACGCTGCGCGCGCTCGCGGAGCGCTACGCCATCGCGCTGGTTCCGCACCTGGTCGCGCCGCCGAGCGACGCCGCAGCGCCCGAGCGCGCGCTGCTCGATGCCTTCGCGCGCCGCGATGCGGCGGACGTCGCGCGCGGTTACTGGCTCGCGTTCCCTTCGAGTGCCGGCCCGCCGAAGCCCGATGACGTCGCGCTCGCGCAGCGCGTACTCGCGCGCGCGATCTCTCAGGGTTCATTCGTGGATGTCGCCGCGCGCGTGAGTGCGGTGCTGTGGAGCGCCGATGCGCGCGCGCTCGCGGGAGTCGCAGGCCAACTCGGCGAAGAGAACCCTGCCGAGGCCCACGCCGCGCTCGCCGAAGGCACCGCACTTCGAGAGCACCTCGGCCATTACCTCGGCGGCATGTTTCATTATGCAGGCGAGTGGTATTGGGGTGTAGATCGCTTGCACCATCTCGAACGGCGCCTGCTCGGAGAAGGCGCTGCGCGGGGCAGCGCGCCCGATGCGTTCATCGCACCGCGACCTACGCTGCGCCGCGAGCCGCTCCGGTCGGCGAGCGCGCCCGCCCGCGCTGACATCGTGCTCGAGTGCTTCACCTCGCTGCGTAGCCCTTACAGCTACATCGCGATGGAGCGCGTCAGCGCGCTCGCGAAGCATTATGGCATCGCGCTCGCGCTGCGGCCGGTGTTGCCGATGGTGATGCGCGGCCTGCCCGTCCCGCGCGCGAAGCAGCTCTACATCGCGCTCGACACGAAGCGCGAGGCGGAGGACGCAGGCGTCGCGTTCGGCCGGATCTGCGATCCCGTCGGCCGCCCCGTCGAGCGCGCGTTCTCGCTCTGGCCATGGGCGCGCGGGTGCGGCCGGGCCGCCGAATTGTTGCTGGAATTCATGCGCGCCGCGTGGTCGCAGGGCATCGATACCGGCAGCGACGCAGGCCTCCGGCTCGTCGTCGAGCGCGCGGGCCTCGCATGGAGCGAGGCGCAGCCGCACCTCGATCGCGACACGGGCTGGCGCGCCGAGCTCGAGGCGAATCGTGCGGCGATGTTCGGGCTCGGGCTGTGGGGCGTGCCGAGCTTCCGCGTTCAGAGCCACGACGCGACGGACTACACGACCTGGGGCCAGGATCGCCTCTGGCGCGTGGAGGAAGAAATTCGCGCGCGCCTCGTGAGTACGCGCCGCTGAACGTGGCATGACGCTTGCGACTCCTCCTCTCGAAACAGGTCGGGAGGCATCGCGATGCGACAGTTGGCCACGATTCTCGTCCTCGCTTTGGGTTTCGGGTGTGGCGCGCCGCAACAATCGGCCGATCCGGCGACGAACGCGGCCGCCGTGCCCGCCGGGGAACTGCCGGTGGTCGAAGCGCAGCTCGGCATCGCGCCGGCAGCAGCGGCACCCGTTGGCCGCGACCACGCCGCGAGAGTGGTCGTGAACCTCGAAGTGAGGGAACTGGTGAAGGAGCTGGCCGACGGCGTCCAGTACACGTTTTGGACCTTCGGGGGCAGCGTGCCCGGCCCGATGATTCGCGTGCGCAAGGGCGACACGGTCGAGCTGCACCTGATGAATCATCCCGACAACGCGATGCCGCATAACATCGACCTGCACGCGGTCACGGGCCCCGGCGGCGGCGCCGCCAGCACGTTCACCGCGCCCGGCCACCAGACGCAGTTCACGTTCACGGCCCTGAACGAAGGCGTCTACATCTACCACTGCGCGACGGCGCCGGTCGGCATGCACATCGCGAACGGCATGTACGGGCTGATCGTGGTGGAACCGGAGAGCGGCTACACAAAGGTCGACCGCGAGTATTATGTCGTTCAGAGCGAGTTCTACACGCGCGGCGGCTTCCGCGAACCCGGCCTGCAGCCCTTCGACATGGAGCGCGCAATCGCCGAGGACCCGGCCTACGTCGTCTTCAACGGCCGCGACGGCGCGCTGATCGGCGACCGTGCACTGCCCGCGATCGTCGGAGAGAAGGTGCGCCTCTTCGTCGGCAACGGCGGGCCGAACCTGGTGTCGTCGTTCCACGTGATCGGCGAGATCTTCGACAACGTCTATCCGGAAGGCGGCACGCTCGCGAATCACGAGGTCCAGACGACGATCGTGCCGGCCGGTGGCTCGGCGATCGTCGAGTTCGCGCTGCAGGTGCCGGGCACCTACATCCTCGTCGACCACGCGATCTTCCGCGCCTTCAACAAGGGCGCCCTCGGCATGATGAAGGTCACCGGGCCCGAGGACTCCGTGATCTATTCGGGCCGCGAAGTGGACGAGGTGTATCTCGCCGAGCGCTCTGC
>JANNKN010000355.1:0-1128 GCA_031396315.1 Deltaproteobacteria bacterium | reverse complement strand
CCATCCGCGGCCTCGATCCCTCAGGTTCAGTCCGACGAAGGCAGAGCCTTCGCCTCTTTGAGGCGCAGCTTCGCTCCGCCGAGCGCGAGCGAGCCTGGGCCCGGTTTCGTGCACAACAGCTCGAGCTTCCCGTCGTCGTTGACGTAGCGCTTGCCGATCTGCGTCCCATCCTTGTAGTCGGGGTTGAGCTCGCCCTTCGTCACTTGCGCCGTCACGTCCGCGAGCGGGGCTCCGCCACAAGTGAGCGCCAGATCGCCCGCGGGCGCTGCGATCACCATCACCTGGGCGTCGCAAACCGTGCTCTTGAGGCGCGAGCCGGCCTTCAGCTGAGCCATGGAATCCTCCTGAAAAGAACGCAGCATTGTTGCACCGCGCGGGCTCGATTTACCACGGGCAAACGCGACCCAATGCGCGATTCGGCTCACGGAATTCTGCGCTCCCGGAGAGTACGCGACCGACCGGCATGGGCATCGCGCCGCTCGGCCGGCAGGCGAGGCGCAACTCCCAAGCGCCTCGCGCTCGCTTCCACGAAGCGTGGCCGCGCACAGCGTGGCAGGCTGGCGGCTGCGTCTCGGAGGCCGAATGTCCGCTCGCCGCGTCCTCATCGCCCCGGCTCTGCTGCTCTGGATGGCGTGCGCATCCGAGACACACGGCCCGGCGAACCTACCGGCTGCGCTCGCCGCCGGGCGACTGCCCGCCGACATCGTCTTCGCGGGCGCACACATCCTCACCTTCGATCCCGCGCTGCCGCGCGCGCGCTCGCTCGCTGTGCGCGACGCGGAGATCGTCTGCGTCGATGCCGGCGATGCGTGCCGCGCGCTCGTCGGCCCGAGCACGCGCGTCGCCCCGCTCGGCGACCGCGCGCTGCTGCCCGGCTTCATCGATTCGCATGGGCACGTCGCGATGCTCGCCTCGCTGGTCGATCGCGCGAACCTCTCGGCGCCGCCGGTCGGCGCGGTGACGAGCATCGCCTCGCTGCAGGAGGCTCTGCGCACGCAGCTCGCCGCGCATCCACCGGCGCCCGGCGCATGGCTCGCGGGCTACGGCTACGACGACTCGCTGCTCGCCGAGCAGCGCCACCCGACGCGCGATGACCTCGATGCCGTCTCGCGCGAAGTACCGATCGCA
>JANNKN010000320.1:0-4070 GCA_031396315.1 Deltaproteobacteria bacterium | reverse complement strand
CAGACCCCGGGTGCGTACGAGCGGGGCTGCGCTGCGACTCCTCTCGGCCCGGCTACCTTGCGCGAGTTGCGCCGCCTGCCCCGCATTGCAATGGAGCCACGCCATGGTCGTCGATTACTTCCGGAAGAAGCAGCGCCTGGTCGCGCCGAATGAGGCGCTGGCAGGGCGCGCGGAGCCGGTGCGCGTCGCGGCACGGCACACGGTGCTCGGCAACCCGCTCGCACCGCCCTATCCCGCGAACCTCGCGATCGCGACGGTGGGAATGGGCTGCTTCTGGGGCGCGGAGCGGAAATTCTGGCAGGCGCGCGGCGTCTTCAGCACCTCGGTCGGCTACGCGGGCGGCTACACCCCCAATCCGACCTATGAAGAAGTGTGCTCCGGCCTAACAGGCCACACTGAAGTCGTGCGCATCGTTTTCGATCCTGCGCAGCTCAGCCCTGTGCAGCTCCTGCGCATTTTCTGGGAGAACCACGACCCGACGCAGGGCATGCGGCAAGGCAACGACGTCGGCACGCAGTACCGCTCCGCGATCTATGCCAGTGACGCAGCGCAGCTCGCCGCGGCGCGCGAGAGCGCGGAGATGTACGGCAAGGAGCTTTCGCGCGCAGGCCATGGCCCGATCACGACCGAAATCCGTGAGGCGCCAGAGTATTTTTTCGCCGAGGATTATCACCAGCAATACCTCGACAAGAAACCCGGCGGCTATTGCGGAATTGGCGGCACGGGCGTTTCCTGCCCAATCGGCTCGAGGCCGTGAGCGCAGCGCGCGTGGCCGTTCGCGGCGCGCGCCCTGCCCGCGCGTGATCGCCGCCGGTGCTATCGCGCTCGCGCTGGAGTCACCCATCCGCGGTGCTGCGATGACTCGCGCAGAGCTGGAGTTGGCCCTCGGCAGTGTACTCGCGGTGAGCCGCGGCTGGGCGCTCGCGCAGGCGCGCTGGAACGCGGCGGAGGCCGATGACGTGCTGCAGACGAGCGTGCTGAAAGTGCTCGATGGCCGCGCTCGCTTCGGCGGGCGCTCGAGCTTCCGCACGTTCGTGTTCGGCGTGATCCGCCAGACGGCGCGCGAGCGCCGCCGTCGCGACTTCGTACGCAACCTCATCTTGTTACGCCCCGCCGCGCAGGACGAGGCGGCGCCGGGCAGCGGCGCTGCGCCCGCGCCCGACGAGCGGCTCTCGCACTCGCACGAGAGTGCGCGCCTCGCGGCCGCGCTCGCGCAGCTGCCCGAGCGTCAGCGCGAGATCGTGCACCTCGTGTTCTATGGCGAGCTGACGATCGAGCAGGCGGCGCAAGTCGCGGGGATCGCGCTCGGCACGGCGCGAACTCACTACGCGCGCGGCAAGCAGAAGCTGCGCGAACTGCTCCCGGATCTCGCGCCGGAGGGAAACGCGTGACGGACCACGACGACGAGCAGCGCCTGCACGCCGCGTTCGCGCGCCTGCGCGAGGACGAATCGCAGGGAGCCCCGACGCTCGCGCGGCTACGCGCGCGCGCGGACGAGCGCAGCACCGGCCGCGCTCCGCGCCTCGCGTGGCTCCGCTTCGCGTTGCCACTGACTGGCGCTGCAGCCGCGGGCTTCGTGTGGTGGATCGCCGTGCGCGCGCCGACCCACGACGGCTCGCAGCTCGCAGCACCAAATCCCCAACACCTCGAGCTCGCAGCGCTCGCCGAGAGCCAGCGCGTGATCGCACTCGGCAGCCTCCGCTCGCCCACCGACGCGCTACTCGCGCCGCCGATCGCCGCGCTGCCGAGCGGCTTCTCGAATTCGCTCATTCCGGCGCCGCGTGTCGCGCCCGCCGCGCCCGGCGAACAGCAATCCCAAGCCGCCCCCGCCCGGAGGTACTCCGCATGAAGCGCTCACTCGCCGCCCTGCTCGCTCTCGTGTTTGCCCTCGCCATGCCCGCGTTCGCGGAGGACGAGGACCCCGAGTTCCTCAAGCACTTCTTCGCGCCCGAGCTCGTGCTGAAGAACGCGAGCGCGATCCAGCTCAGCAAGGAGCAGCGCACGACCCTGGTGCGGGACATCGGCCAAGTCACCGGCTCCACCACCGAGATGCAGCTGACGATGCTGGACGGTTTCGGTGCGATCGAGGAGCTCTCCGGCGCGAACCCGGTGAACGAAGCCGCATTGCTCGACGCGATCCACGAAGTGCTGCTGGCCGAGATGCGCGTCAAGGAAGCGCACATGGGGCTGCTCGTCCGCGTGCGCAACCTGCTCACCCCCGACCAGCGCGAAAAGCTCCGAAAGATCCGCGACGGCGCCTGACTGCACCTTCGTAACCGCTCTGCCTTGAGTCCCGCGCCCCCCGCCGTCATGCTCCGCTCCCCTTAGAAGGAGCCCGCGAGATGGCGAAGATCCTGCGCGACGGAGCGTTCACCGGCGAAACCCACATTGTTACGGGCGCCGCTCAAGGCATCGGCAACTGCGTCGCGACGATGCTCGCTGAGCACGGCGCGCAGGTAGTTCTCGTCGATCTCGATGCGGGCCGGCTCGCCGAAGCGCAGGCGCAGATGGCGAAAGTGGCGAGCGTGAAGCCGCTGATCGCGAAGGCGAACGTCGCCGAGGAGGCCGACGTGCAGCGCGCGGTCGGCCACGCGCTCGAAGCGACGGGCGTAATCAATGGTGTCGTCAACACCGCCGGCATCACGCGCGACGCGCGCATCCCTAAGAAGTCTTTCGACGAGTTCAAGTCGGTGATGGCCGTGCACGTGCACGGTACGTTCTTGTTCACCCGCGAAGTCGCGGCGCAGCACTGGCAGTTGCTGTTCAAGAACGCCGGTAATCAACCGCTCGCCGATGGCATCAACCGCTTCATCGTGAACTTCTCGTCGGTCTCGGGCCGCAACGGCAACGTCGGCCAGATCGATTACACCGCGGCGAAGGGCGCGATCGAAGCGATGACGCGGACGACTGCGCGCGAGTTCTCAGGCTATCGCGCGCGCGTGAACGCGATTGCGCCAGGCCCCGTGAACACACCGATGCTCGCGGCGGTCGGCCAAGCCGGCATCGACGCGATGGCGCGCGCCACGCTGGTCGGGCGCGTCGCCGAGCCCGCGGACATGGCGGCGGTGGTGTGCTTCCTCGCCGACGCGAAGATGAGCGGCTACGTGACGGGCCAGGTGATGCCCGCGAACGGCGGGCTGTATCTGGCCTAATGACTCAGCGCGCGAGATCGCTCGCGACATCGATGCGCTCGAAACGCCGACCGAGCCACGCGAGCAACAATGCAAACTCGCTGATCACGCAGGCCGCCGCGGCGAGCCCGCCGAAGGCGACGGCCAATGCGAGCTCGCCGGTGACGTACTGAGCCGCCCCGCCCGCCGCAGCGCCGGCGAGGCTCGCGGGGACGAGCGCGATGCCGAACACGATCAGCGAGCCAAACACGAAGAGCAGGCGCTGCCCGCCCACTTCGAGGCCGGCGTTTGGCGCACCGGGCTGGAACCACGCGGGCAGCGCGAGCTGAACGCCGAGCTGCGCGCCAAACAGCAGGCCGAGAAGCGGCGGCACCAGCACGATGGCGGGCACCCAAGCCGCAATCACGAGCACGGGCGTGGCTCGATCGAGGAAGGACGCCGCTCCGAGCGCGACCACCGTAATGAGCGTCTGCTCGAATGCGGCGACCAGCAGGATCGGCCCGAGCAGCTCGCCTAACACCACCTGCCAGCCACGCAGCGGATAAGACTTCACGAGGTCGATGCGCTCGAACAGCTGCGCCAGGCTGCCGCGCGCGAGCGCCGGCCCGAGGAGCAGGCCATAGGCCGAAAGCACGGCGGCGGCCCCTGCAGCGAGTCGCAACGTTCTCTCCCAGCCAGGCGCACCGAGCATCCAGCCGGCCGCGGCGATCGGAATCGCGGCAAGCATGAGCAGCGAGCGCGGGAACGCCCAGCTGCCGACAGCGATCAGCCGCTGCCACAGAAACGCCACCTCGACGCGACCGCGCGGCGCGAGCGCGAACGGCTCGCCGCGAGCCTTGCGCGCTCGCAGCGCCATCAGCCCGCGCCCGCCGCGCATCGCGCGAATTCTCGCCGCGCGCCTCTCTGCGAGCGCGGCAGAGGCTTCCTCGAAGCCGACGA
>JANNKN010000284.1:0-4967 GCA_031396315.1 Deltaproteobacteria bacterium | reverse complement strand
CAGCGACCCGTTCGCGAAGACTCCAGACAGAAATCGGACGACCTCGCTGACACACTGCCTCGACGCGTGCCCGCGAGGCAGCAAGCGAAGCGCGCAGCGAGGCGGAGTCTTCGACGCATCGCGAAGTAAACAGGGGAGAACGCGCGCCTCGGGCGAGGGCTTCTTCACCGCGCTCGCGCCGATGCCGAGCCATCGCCCGCAGCCGCCCCCGGCCCCGCCGCTGCGGCGGACTCCGCACCAAGCAACATCCTCAGCTCTGCTTCGCCCGCGCCGCAATCCAGTCGATCATCATCCCGTACATCCCCGATACCGTCTTCGCGATCTCCGCCTCCGCCGCCGGCGCGACGTCGTAACTCGCGCTCCACTCGAGCTCGCAGCCGCCGCCGCTCGCGCGCACCTTCATCGTGGCGTGGTAGTTCGTCACCGGGAACGGCACGTTCACCGGGATCGCGTAAGAGAGCGTGCGCGCCGCGGGGTCGAGGGATTCGAGCCGCTCGTGGATGCTCTTGTTAGGGCCCGCCACGATTCGGCGCTCCATGCCGATGCCGCTGCCGACGAGGGTCACCTGGGTGCCGGCCGGCATCCAGCTCGTGTCGCCGAAGTTCGAGATGAGCTTCCAGACCGCGTCCGCCGGAACTTCGATGCGCTTGCTGATCGTTGCGTTGGCCATGCTTCCTCCAAAAGGGAGCGGAATCTACTCCGCTCCGCGGAGCGCGCGCAGCAGCGCTGCCTCGAGATTCGCGCGGCGCGGGAGCACCCTACCGGGGTGAGAAGGAACTCGCGGCCGCGCAGCGTATGCTGCGCACTTTCGGGGAGGCTCGATGCGCGCGCTCGTGATCGGAGGCACCGGCCCGACGGGGCACTTCATCGTGAACGGGCTGCGCGAGCGCGGCTACGCCGTCTCGATGCTGCACTCGGGACGGCACGAAGTGCCCGAGATTCCGGGCGACGTCGAGCACATCCACACGAACCCGTTCGACGAGGCCGCGCTGAGCGGCGCGCTCGCGGGCCGCAGCTTCGACGTGTGCGTCGCGACCTACGGCCGCCTACGCGTCACGGCGAAGACGATGCTCGGCCGCTGCGGCCGCTTCCTCTCCGTCGGCGGTGCACCCGCCTACAGCGGCTACATGAACCCCGACGCCTGGACGCCGATCGGCCTGCCCGTGCCGACGCGCGAGGATGCGCCCACCGTCGCGAGCGAGAGCGACGACGCGAAGGGCTTCCGCATCCGCCGCACAGAAGAGGCCGTGCTCGCGATCCATCCGACCGCGGCGCACTTCCGGTACCCCTACGTCTACGGCAAGTATCAGCTGCTGCCGCGCGAGTGGCTGATCGTGCGCCGCATCCTCGACGGCCGGCCGCACATCATTTTGCCCGACGACGGCCTGACGCTCTGTCATTACGGCTACGCGCAGAATCTGGCGCACGCGTTGCTGCTCGCGGTCGATCGGCCCGAAGCGTCGGCGGGGCAGATCTACAACTGCGGCGACGAAGAGGTGCTGTCGCTGCGGCAGGTGGTGGAGATCGTCGCCGCCGCCTGCGGGCGATCGCTCGAGATCGTTTCGCTGCCCTGGGAGCTCGCAGTGTGCGCGCGGCCGCTCGTGATGCAGCAGCGCACGACGCATCGCGTGCTCGATCTGACGAAGTTGCGCACGCAACTCGGCTACCGCGACGTCGTGCCCGCCCGCGAGGCGCTCGCAAAGACGGCGCGCGAGCTGATGGCGAGCCCGCTCGCGCGCGGCGGTGTGGAAGAGAAGACGCTGACGGATCCATTCGACTACGCCGCAGAAGACGAGCTGGTCGCCGCCTGGCGCCGAGCGCTGGCTTCGATTCCGCCTCTGAAGTGGGCAAGCGAGCCCGGCTTCACGCTTTCGTACAGTGGCCCCGGCGGAAGGCCGCGCAGTGGAGAATTCGAATGAGCAATGCAGAAGCACGCGGGCCCTTGCACGGCGTACGCATCGTCGATCTCACGATTGCACTCTCCGGGCCCTGGGCGGTCGGCCTGCTGGCCGATCAAGGCGCGGAAGTCATCAAGATCGAGCAGCCCGGCATCGGCGACATCGGCCGCTGGGTCGGTATCGCGCGCGGCGGCGTCTCGGCGATGGCGCAGTTCGCGAACCGCGGGAAGCGCTCGCTCAGTGTGAATCTGCAGACCGAGGAAGGCCGTGAGATCGTGCGCGCGCTCGCACGCCGCGCCGACGTGTTCGCGCAGAACTTCCGCCCCGGCGTGATCGATCGATTGGGGCTCGGCTACGAAGCGTTGATCCGCGACAACCCCGAGCTCGTGTATCTCTCGATCAGCGGCTTCGGCGAGCACGGCCCGTACGCGGCGAAGAGCGCGTACGACCCGGTCGTGCAGGTCTACGGCGGGCTCGCTGCCGCGCAAGCTGGGCGCGACGGCCCGCCCCAGCTGATTCGTCACACCGCGGCGGACAAGATCAGCTCGCTCACGGCATCACAGGCGGTGACGGCCGCGCTGTTCGCGCGCGCGAGCGGGCGCGGCGGCCAGCACGTCCGCGTGCCGATGCTCGACGCCGTCGTCAACTTCGTCTGGGCCGACGCCGCGGGCAATGAGATGCTGCTCGATGCCGATCACTCGCAGCCCTCGAGCTTCTCGCGCGATCAAAAGCTGTGGCCCACCAAGGACGGCTTCGTGATCGCGGCGCCGACCGGCGACGAAGACGTCGCGCGCATCTGCCGCGCCGCCGGCGTCGACGGCTACGACGACCCGCGTACCAAGCTGATGCAGCGCCGCGCGAATCCCGAGCCGTTCCAAGAATTGTTACGGCGCGTGCTCGAAGCCGTAGCGCTGATGACGACCGCGGAGGCGATGGCGCGCTTCGATCGCGAGAAGGCGCCCGCCGGCGCCGTGATCGGGCCCGACGCACTGCACCTCGATCCGCACGTCGCGGCAACGGGGCTGCTCGAGGAGAGCGTGCATCCGACCGCTGGGCGCCTGCGCCAGCCGCGCCCGGCTGCGCGCTTCGAGCGCATGCCCGCACGCATCGGCGCGCCGGCTCCGACGCTCGGGCAGCACACGGACGAGATTCTGCGCGAGCTCGGCTACGCGGACCGCATCGCGGAGCTGCGGGAGAAGAAGGTCGTGGCGTGAGGGCAGCGGGCCTGCAGCGCCCGTTCGCGCTGCTCGCCGCCTGCGGCATCGCCGCCGTGCTCGGCGGCGACGCGCTGTTGCGCGCTCATGAGATGCGCGCACTCGGCGGTTTCGACCTCGCCGCGAGCGCGCGCGGCGTGCTGCTGCTCGGCGTCGGGATCGCACTGCTATGGCGCCCGCACGCGTGGCTCGCGCTCGCGCAGGCGGCGCTCGCGCTCTGGGTGTACGCGGATTTCGCGCCGATCGTCGGAGATCTCGCGGCGCACGGCTTCGCGGGCCTTCGAATGTGGCTGCGCCCGCTGCCGCTCGCGGCGTTTGTGTTCTTCCCGCTCGCGTTCTTCGGCTGGCGTGCGCTCGTGCGCGCGAACTCGCCGCCGCGCGCCGAGCATTAGGCGAGCGGCTTGCTCAGAAGCTCGCGCCCGTTCGGGGTGAAGCCTTCGCCGACGTAGAGCGCGCGCGCCGCGTCGTTGCGCTGCTCCACTTCGAGGTGCAGCTTGCGCACGCCGCGCGCGCAGGCCTCGGCTTCGAGGGCGCGCAGCAGCGCTCGGCCGAGCCCGCGGCCGCGCTTATCAGGGCTCACGTAGAGCTCGTCCACGAACGCGTCGCGACCGCGAAATTCGATGCTGAAGCCGACGCACAGCGCCGCGTAGCCGAACGCGCGCCCGGCTTCGCGCGCGATCAACACGCTGCCGCTGCCCGGGTCGTCGAGCAGCGCGGCGACCGCTGCGCGCAGCGCGGGATCGCCCGCGGCGTAGCCCTCTTCGCGCTGGAACGCTTCGACCAGCGGCAGCAGCTCAGCCAAGTGGTTGGGGCCTGCGCGCTCGATCGCGATGCCCGGCGGCGCAGCGAAATTTGGACTCGCGTCGCGTGGGAGTGTTCGCCACGCGAGCGCGCCGAGGCCGAGGGCGAACAACTCCCCCGCGTGCAGCGCGAGGCCGAGCGCGCTCGGTGCGCCCACGAATGCGAGGCTCACGCAGCGCGCGCCAGCGAGCCCGCCGTAAAGCGCGAGCTGCGCTGCGAGCCCCGCGCGCACGCGCACCGCATCGCCGCGTGCGGCCAGCGCGAGCAGCGCGCCGCATGCGAGCTGCAAGCCGCCGTACAGCGCGCGCGCGTCGTTGTCCGCGGTCGCGTTCATGAGCGCGATGCCGAGGTGAGCCGCGAACTCCTGCGGCGCGATCAGGAACGCGAGCCCGAACGCCGCGAACGGAAGCGCGCTGGCAGCGAGTACGAAGCGGGCGAAGCGCATCGCGAGATTCTCACCGACGCGGTTCAGCGGCGGAAGTACGGGTTCTCCGGCGCAGCTCGCGCCGCCAACACGTCCTCGAGCTTGGGCTCGCGCGCGGCGCCGGCCGCGAGTGCGGCGCGCGTCGCGGCGAGGTTGTTACGGTGGACGGCCTCTTCGTCGCGCGCGTCCGGCGCAACCCACACCGCGACGATCAGCACGAGCGCATCAACTTGTTCGCGCGCGATCACGCCCGCTGCGACCGATTCCGCGACGCCCTGGGCAACGCCCGCCTGCGCCGCGCCCCAAGTGAGCTTCCCGTGCAGCTCTCCCGCGATCGTCGCCTTGTTCACGAACAGCGTGAACGGCTTCACGGGCAAGCCGGGCTTCAGCACCACCAGGTACGGCGTGTGCCCGGGCGCGGGCTGTGCGAGAGCGGTCGCGAACGCCGCCTCGGTGGGCCCGCCGCGCGCACCGAGAATCGTGTTGATGTGCGCCGCGTCAGCGCCCTCGCCCGCGAAGCCTTCCCCGATCTGTGTCACGAATGAGAGCATGGGCGGGACGCTAGTTCGCTGGCGCAGGCTTCGCGCGGCGAGCCGGGCTCAGGGCTTTCGCCACCCGATCACGTCGTAG
>JANNKN010000263.1:0-2460 GCA_031396315.1 Deltaproteobacteria bacterium | reverse complement strand
CCGAGGCCTCGGTGCCCGGCGAGATCATCCCGCACGCGGAGTGGTACGACTACGAGGCGAAGTACGTCGACGCGCGCGAGCCCCGCTCCCTCGAGCGTCGTGAACGCCAGCGCCGCGAGCCGCTGCAGCTCCGCAGCCACGGCTTCCGGCACCTTCGCCGGCACGATCAGCTCGGTGCGCTCGTCGACGTACTTCGCCTCGTAGTCGTACCACTCCTTGTGCGGCACGATCTCGCCCGGCACCGAGGCCTCGGGCCGTTCGTTCCCTAACACCGCGATCTCGATCTCGCGCGCATTCACGGCTTGCTCGACGAGCACCTTCTCGTCGTAACGCATCGCTTCGCGCAGCGCGGGCGCGAGCTCGGCGCGCGTCTTCACCTTGCTGATGCCCACCGAGGAGCCCGTGTTCGCGGGCTTCACGAAGCAGGGCAGGCCGATCGCGTGAACCACGCGCTCCACCACCGCATCCATGAGTGCGAGCTCGTGCTTGCGCACCGTCACCCACGGCACGACGGGGATGCCCGCGGCCTGGAGCAAGCGCTTCGAGACGTCCTTGTCCATCTGGATCGCCGAGCCGAGCACGCCAGACCCCACGTACGGCACGCCCGCGAGCTCGAGGAAGCCCTGCAGGCAGCCGTCTTCGCCGCCCGTGCCGTGGACGATCGGAACGATCACGTCGAGCTGCGCAGCGGGCTTGCCGTCCGCGGCCGACACCAAAGTGCGTTCTCCCGGAACCGCGGGCAGCGTGACTTCCGGCGCCTTCACGACCGCGGCGGGCAGCATCTTCGGTCCGCCGATGTGCCAGCGGCCATCGTGCGAGATCGCGATCAACGAGACGTCGTAGCGCGAGGGATCGAGCGCTTGCAGGATCGAGGTCGCCGAGGCGATCGAGACTTCGTGCTCGACCGAGCGGCCGCCGTAAACAATCCCGACACGGATCTTTGCCATCCCCATCACCCCCACCCGCGCGAATCGTTCGCAAAAACCGAGCAACAAGACAACGGCGAAGTCGGCTGGGTTCTGAAGCGCGGATTCGGGGCTAGCTTGCACGCACATGGAAGTGACCGACGACACGCTTGCAAAGGAGGCCGCGCTGCTGGTGCGGCTGCGCGCGGCAGGGCGCGTGCTGGTCGCGTTCAGCGGTGGCGTCGATTCGAGCTACCTCGCGTGGGCGGCGCATCGCGCGCTCGGCGACGCCGCGCTCGCGGTCACGGCCGTTTCGGCCTCGTACCCCGAGAGCCACCGCAAGCTTGCCGAGCAGGTCGTCGCGCAGTTCGCGATCCCGCATCGCTTCGTCGACACGCACGAGCTCGAGCGTCCCGGTTACCGCGCGAACGGTCCGGACCGTTGTTACTTCTGCAAGACCGAGCTGTTCGAGGTGATGGGCAAGCTGCGCGGTGAGCAGGCCTTCGACGCGGTCGCGTACGGCGTGAACACCGATGATCAGGGCGATTTTCGGCCCGGCCATCGCGCGGCGCAGGAGCATGGCGTGCTCTCGCCGTTTCTCGACGTCGCGCTCTCGAAGGCGGAAATCCGGGCGCTCTCTCGCGCCGCGGGCCTGCCGACCGCGGAGCTGCCCGCGTCCGCGTGCCTCGCTTCACGCCTCCCTTACGGCACACAGGTAACGCCCGAGCGTTTGCGGCAGGTCGAGCGCGGAGAAGAGGCTTTGCGCGCGCTCGGCTTCCGCCAGGTGCGGCTGCGGCATCACGGTGCGATGGCGCGCGTCGAGATCGATCCCGCGGAGTTGGCGAAGGCCCTGACGCCCGAGATGGCGCGCGCGATCTCGGCCGCGATCAAGCCGCTCGGCTTCCGCTACGTGTCGCTCGACCTCGACGGCTACCGCACGGGCGCACTCAACGAAGTTCTCACGCTCGGCGACGTTCGGCCGGCGTGAACGCACGCGAGCGGCGGAGATGAGCGGCTACCCGCGCGTCGCGTGCCGCGGGGCGCCGCGTGATCTCGGCCTCGACCAAGGGCGCGCCTGCGCCGAAGAGGTCTCGCGGCTCGTTGCCGCGCACTCCGGCGGCGCGTTTGCGCGCCTCGCTGCTGCGCTCCGCCCGCCGGCCGCGACGCGCGCGACCCTGCGCGACACCTACCGCTACTTCCCGCACATGGCCGAGCGCAGCCTCGGCCTCGCGCGCGGCGCGAGAATCTCGCCGCGCGCGCTCGCGGAGTTCTCCGCGCTGCCCGAGCGCGCGCCGGCGGACGCGCTGCGCATCGTGAATGGCGGGGGCGGCGCGTGCGTTGCGCGCGCCGTGCCGACCGACGCGCTCGCGATCGTGCGCGAGAGCGCGCCCGACACGGACTACCGCTCGCTCGAGCTCGTCGCGCCCGCGCAGGTTGCACCGTTCGTGGGCGTGAACGAGCACGGCCTCGCGGTGGGCGCCGTGCTGTTAGGTACGGGTGGCGAGTGCGCCGCGCCCGCTTCGCTGCTCGCGCAGGATTGCTTGCAGCGTTTCGA
>JANNKN010000254.1:0-7280 GCA_031396315.1 Deltaproteobacteria bacterium | reverse complement strand
CTCGGCGCGCCGTTGTGCCGCAAGTGCAGATCGCACCGCAGGTGGCTGTGAGCGCGCCTGCGGTTCCTCGCAGCGTGCCGCTCTCGCTCGCGGTCGCGATGACGTTCGCGGCGTTCGCGATCCCTGCGGCCTTCATCACCGGCTACCTGCTGGGCGGAACGCGAGGCGAGGCGCCCGCGCGTGCGCCGGTTGCAGTCGAGACGTCGGCGCTGCCCGAAGTCTCCGCCGCTCCGCTCGCTGCAGAGGAAGTCACTCCTTCTCCGCGCGCAGAAGCAATCGCCCAGACGCCTCCGCCCGAGGTCGCGCGCGCAGCGCAGCCCGCGGTCAGCGCGCTGCAGGCACCCGAGCAGCGTGCTCCGGTCGCGGCGCGTGCGCAGCCTGCACCGCGTGAGCCTGCGCGCGCTCCTGCGCAGGTCGCCGAGCGCGCGCCAGCAGCCGCGGTGACGGCGCCTCCCGTCGTATCTCCACCGCGTGAGCGCCGCCGTGAGCCGCGCCCCGAGTCGACGGTCTCCGAGGCGTGGGGCGCGCCTGCGCTGATCAGCGTGGAGCCGCTGTCCGCCGCTCCGTAGTCAGGCTGCCGCCGCGATCGATCCACGTGAACGTGATCTCGGTCTCGACGTTCGGCCGGTCTACCGCGACGCCGTTCTCGAGGCGCGGCGCGTAGACGAAGCGCTGCGCGGCGTCGATCGCTGCTCGCTCGAACACGCCCGGAGGATCGGACGCGACGGCGCGAATGTCGCGCGTCGTGCCCTTCGCTGTGACCGTGAAGATCAGCTTCACCCAGCCCGAGAGCCCTTGCAGCTGTGCCTCCGCCGGATAGCTCGGGGGCGGGCGGCGGATCGCCTTCACCTCGCGATCCTCGCCGCGCGGGACAGGCGTCGGCTCCGGCTCGACGACCACCTCCGCGGGCTCGGGCTCCAACGCCGCGACGGACTCCGTCGCGAGGTTGCAGAGCTGCGGCGACGGCGGCGACACCTGATAACCGCGCACGCCGCGTACGCGGTAGCAGTAACGCATGCCGGCATTGACGCCGCGATCGATGAAGCGCGTCTCGGCAGCGCCGACGCGCGCGATCGGCTTCCAGTCCTCGCGTGCCCCCTCGACGTGCCGCTCGACCTGATAGGCCTCGACGCGGACGGCGAGCGGAGCCCACGCGACGACGAGTTCCGCGGCGCGGGCGGGAGCGGAGGCGAGGGCGAGCGTGGCCGACACGGTCAGCCAGGCGATTCGAAGGCCAGATTCCATGCGGACAGCCTGACAGGCCCGATCCATCGCCCGCAAGCGCGCGCCCGTACCCTCCCCCGGTTGCCACCAAGCGGCGGCGCGTGCCACTCCACGTGCGAGGAGATTCGAGCATGCTGCCTCTCGTGCGCGCACCGGGCGTCGCTGTGGCGGTGCTCCTCAGCGCTGCTCTCGCTGGGGCCGCAGCCGCCTCCGATGGCGTGCTCGAGATCAATCAGACCTGCGCGACGACCACCGGCTGCTTCCCGGGCGACACCGCGGGCTTCCCGGTGAACATCGCCGGCTCGACGCCCGCGCGCAGCTTCCGGCTCACGGGCGATCTCACACTCGCGAGCGGCGCGCAGAGTGCGATCAGCATCGGCGTCGCCAACGTCACGATCGAACTCGGCGGCTTTCGAATCGTAGGCCCGAACGTCTGCAGCGGTGTGCCGGTGAGCAGCTGCAGCGCATCCGGAGCCGGCATCGGTATCGCGGGCGGCAACGACGTGACCGTGAAGAACGGCACGGTCACGGGGGTCGGCAGCGACGCCATCAACCTCACGTACTCGGCGCGCGTCGAGAACGTGAACGTCTTCCACGCCGGCGGGACCGGGCTCGTCGCGACGGATCTCGCGGTGCTGCGCGGCAACATCGTCACCAGCAACGGCGGCGACGGCATCCGCTGCCGCGACTACTGCGTCGTGAGCGAGAATACCGCGACGGGCAATCTCGGCGACGGCATCGACGTGCGCGCGGGCACCGTGAACGGGAACACGGCGACCCTGAACGGCGGGCGGGGCGGCCTGCTCGGCGGGATCACGGCGTTCGCCCATAACTACTTCTCAGGGAACGTGGGGCCTGACGTCGAGGGCGGACACGCGAGCGGAGGCAACGCTTGCGAGGATCAGCGCTGCGACCCACGCGGTGCGAGGCGGTTCTTCTTGATCAGCGGCCTCTTCACGCCTGTCGAAGCCCGCAGCGTCTGCCCCGCTGGCTTCCACTTCGCGGCGCTCCACGAGATGCTCGACCCGACCGCGCTCCGCTACGACGACACACAGCTCTTCCAGCCTCCTCCGCGCGACGGGCGGGGTCCCTTCGTCGACGTTGCCGGCTGGGTGCGGACCGGCAGCGGTGCCAGCACGGCAGCGACACCCGGTGTCGGCAACTGCAACCTCCACCAGAGCCTCGCGGGAGCGGACCGCGGCACCGCCGCGTGGCTCGACGGCAGCTGGAACGGCACGCCGGTGTCGTCGGAAGTCTCGCCGTGGTCCACGAACATCGCGTCGTGCGCTCAACTCCTCGGCGTGTGGTGCATCGAGGATTGATTCCGACCCATGTGAAAGGGGAGCCCGTGCGCGCCTTCGCGTCTTACGCTGCCTCCTCGCTGCTGCTGCTCTCCGTCGCGGCACACGCCTCTGACGGCGTGCTCGAGATCAATCAGACGTGCGCGACCACGACGGGTTGCTTTCCGGGCGACGCGGCGGGCCTTCCCGTCACGATCACGGTCGCGACGCCCGCGCGCAGCTTCCGTCTGACGAGCGACCTCACCACGGCGAGCGGCAACCAGACGATGATCAGCGTGTCGGCGCCGTCGGTCGCGCTCGATCTCGGCGGCTTCCGCATCGTCGGACCCAACAGCTGCAGCGGCGTTCCCGTGTCGAGCTGCACGGCGCCGGGCGTGGGCATCGGCGTCACGGGCGGCAACGACGTCACGGTGAAGAATGGCGCGATCACCGGTATGGGTGGCGCCGCGATCAGCCTCACGTACTCCGCGCGCGTCGAGGGGCTCAACATCTTCCATTGCGGGGGCGGAATCATCGTCACCGATCTCGCCGTGATCCGCGGGAACGTCGTCACCAGCAGCGGCGGCGACGGGATTCAGTGCCGCGACTACTGCGCCGTCAGCGAGAACAGCGCGACCGGGCATCTCGGAGACGGCATCGAGGTCCGCGCAGGCACCGTCAACGGGAATGCGGCCAGCCTGAACAGCGGAAACGGCGGCCGATTCGTCGGCCGCGTGGCGTTCGGGCAGAACCAGTTCTCGGGCAATACAGCCGGAGACGTGTTCGGCGGCCACGCGAGCGCGGGCAACTCGTGCGGCGACGCGAGCTGCGGTGCGCGCGGCGCGCGGCGCTTCTACATGACGACCACTCTGCACAACGGCTCCCAGGCCGTCGGTGCATGCGCCGTCGGATTCCACTTCGCGAGCCTCTGGGAGATCTTCGACGTCGCGGCGCTCGAATACGACCGCGTGCGCGGCCGCAGCGAGAGCGACGCGGGCAGCGGGGCGATCAGCGGTGTGGACGCGTGGATTCGCACTGGCGCATCTTCGGCGGCGACCGGCGGCGACGGCCTCTCCAACTGCAACGCTTGGTCGACGTCCAGCGGCGACGGCACTTCGATCGCGCTCGATCCGCTCTGGGACAACGGGAACACCCCTTTCGGCAGCGATCTCCCGCCGTGGATCCCGCTGTAGGAAGCGTGCTCGACGCCGAATCCGGTCTGGTGCGTCGAAGACTGAGCGCGCCTACTTCTCGTAGAGCTTGATCACGCGCACCGTGCCCGGCGGCGCAGCCTGAATGCACAGGTCGCACAGCACGCACTCGTCGAGGTTCTCCTCGACGACCTTCAGGGTGCCATCCGCGTTCTGATCGAAGATGTCGACCGCGCACACCTCGGCGAGCTTCTTCGCGAGTGCCGCATCCTTGGCGACGCTGGCGTCCACTTGCACGTCGATGAACAGGCCAGGCATTAGAGCGTCACTCCCTTCGCCGCCAGGCGCTTGCGAATCAGGCCCGGGATCTCTTCGATCCGCTCGGCGACGCTGATGCCCGCGGCTTCCATCCTCGCGATCTTCTCCGACGTGGTGTCTTCTTTGCCCTCGACGATCGTGCCGGCGTGGCCGAAGCGCATGCCCTTCATCTCGTCCATGAAGCGGCCCGCCATGAACGCGACGATCGGCAGGCGCGAGTTGTTGCGGACCACCCACTCCGCGAGCTCCGCCTCCATGCGACCGCCGGGCTCGGAGTAGATCGCGATCGCCTTCGTCTCGGGGTCCGCCTCGAACAGCGGCATCAGCTCGGCGTAGGTCGTCCCGACGATCGCGTCGCCGCCGATCGAGACGCAAGTGCTCTGGCCGAGGCCGGCAGCTGTTAGGGTCGAGGCGATCTCGGTGGTCATGCCGCCGCTGCGCGACATGATGCCGATGGGCCCCTTCGTGTAGGCCTGCCGCGTGTTCGCCGCGGGGCCGCCGACGCCGCCCATCTTGGCTTCTCCCGGCGAGATCATGCCCAAACAGTTAGGGCCGATGATGCGCGCGCCGCGCAACGTCGCGAGCTCGACCATCTGCGCGACTTCCTTGCGCGGGATGTTCTCCGTCACGACGACCACGAGCTTGATGCCGTTCTCGAGCGCCTCGAACACCGCGTCGCGCGTGAAGCGCGGCGGCACCGAGACGATCGAGCCATCCGGTTGCCCGTGCTTCACGACGATCTCGCGCACCGTGTCGTAGACCGGCACGCCGTAGATGTCGCGGCCGGCCCGGCCCGGCGTCACGCCGCCGATGATTTTGGCGCCGTAAGCGAGGTTCTCGCGCGTCAGGCTCACAGCCTCGCGGCCGGTGATGCCCTGGATGATGAAGGTCGTGTCCTTCGTGATCAGGATCGACAACGCGTGGCTCCGAGTGCGTGGAGCGCCGCACGGTATCGACGCTGGCGGCGGGGGCAACTCTCAAGGGCAGAGGGCGACGCCATTGCGCGCATGGGTGCACTCGTCGTCGCCCAGATTGAGAACGCCGCTTCCAAACATCCGGTGGCCCGTCGTTCTCACTGATCCTGTTCGCGCGCTAGCCGGGTCCGCTCATGTCGAAGTGGATGCCCTCGCCACCGTGGTCGCTGATGGAGCTCAGGGGCAGACGACGACCGCGTTCGATGGGTCCGTGCAGCCGTTGTCGCCGAGGTTGAGGGCGTTGATTCCGAACACGGGCTCCCCATTCTCGGTGATCAAGTTCCCACGATATGCAGATCCCGGGTTCAGCAGGATTCCAGTGTTGGTGTTTTTGCTGATCGAGTTCTCCGCGACGAGGACGCCGGTCCCGGTGACGATTCCATGAGAGTTGCTCGTGACGGTGTTGCCTTGAATCGAGCCTCCTCTCGCGCCGGCGAACCCGTGGGCACTCATGCTGATGCCGGTGAGGGTGTTGCCTTTCACGACGGAATCGCTCACGACGCCGCTCACGTAGGCGACGATGCCGTTCTGTCCGTTCGCGCTCGCGGTGCATGACCGGATCGCGCTGCCCTCCGTCACCGAGATTCCATCGCGTCCGTTCGACTCGGCGGTGGAGCGCTCCACGGTCGTCGCGGTGCTCCCCACGATCCCATCCCCCCCATTGTTCGACGCGATGCTTTGTGACACGCGCCCGCCTGATCCGCTCAGGGTCACGCCCGAACGGCCGTTGCGGAGCGACGTGGTGTCCTCGACGACGACGGACTTCCCAAGTGCGTGAACGCCGTCGTGCCCGTTGTGGGAAACGCGGACATTGCGAATCCGGTGGCCGTCCCCCGAGCCGAGAAAGATCGCCTTGCTTCCCAGCCCGACGATGTTGCCGTTCGAGATGTGCAGACGATCGGCGGGGCCTTCATTGCCCGCCGTCGTTTCGATCCCGATGCCGGTGCCCGAATAGGCGCACCCGTCGAACGAGCCGTTGCAGACGTTCAAGCCTCTGATCGCAAAGCCGCCCATGTCGATGCTGACGTCGGGCGCGGAGACGACGATCCCGGAGATGACGGGGACGCCGGCGTAGAGATCGCTCGTCAGCCGGTAGCTGCGGCCCGCACAGCCGGTGATCGTGACCGGCTGGAACGGCGCGTCGCCGCAAAAGCAGCCTTGGTCCGCACACGTTTGGTTGATCTCGACGACACCGTCGCCAGCGAGCGCCGGCGAGGCGAGAAGCAGGACGGAAGCAAGCAGCGAGCGAAGCGGTCGCATGGGCGGACCTCCCGGTGGGGGAAGTAGCCCGCCGCGAGCCGCCGGTGACGGGCCGGGCCGTGAGTTGCGCGTGAGTTCGCGAGCCGCGTCGGCTGTCTCAGCGCCCCTTCAGCTTCGCGACCGCACGCCCCGCGGCCTCGTACATCGAGACACTGCGATCGCAGTAATCGACGCCGTACTTCCCCAGAATCTTGAAGCCTTCTTCTTCCCACGAACCGGGGATGCGGAAGATCGCGATCACGTCGCTCGGCTTCTTGCCGGCCTCGAGGCAGCCCTTGATCACGCCGCGCGCGACGATGTCGACGCGTGTGTTCGAGACCACGTTCATCATCACCGCGATCTTCTCGACGCCGGGCTTGCCGAGGATCAGCTTCGTCAGGTTCTGCACCTTGCCGACGCTCGGGTTGCCGCCGATCTCGCAATAATTAGCCGGCTTGCCGCCATGCTTGCGCACCGCGTCGAAGAGCGTGAGCGAGCCGCCGCCCGCGCCGATGATCAGGCCGAGGTTGCCGTCGAACTCGACCACGTTGCCCGCGACGCCGCGATGATCCACCGCGTTGACGCGCGCGCCGGCGAGCTCGAACGGCGTCGGCGGCCGCGCGAGCCTCGTTTCGTCGTCGCCAATTCCCAGCTCGACGAGCAGCGCCTTGTGCGCGCCGCGCGCCTCGGCCTCCATGTCCACATGGCCGTCGAGCACGATGAACTTGCCGTTCGTCAGCTTCGCGAGCGGATTGATCTCGGCGAGCGTGAGATCGAACTCGAGGAATAGCTGGAGCAGCTTGTAGACGATCGGCGTCAGCGCGTTGAGATCGTCGCCTGTTACGCCGACGGCGCTGATCGCTTCCTTCGCGACGCGCTCACTGAGCGGCAGGATCGACGAGAAGTGCGTGCGCGAGAGATGCTCGGGGTGCTTCTCCGCGACCTCCTCGATGTCGATGCCGCCCATGTCCGAAAACAGCAGCACGGCTTTTTTGGCGCGTCCGTCCCAGGTGACCGACGCGAAGAATTCCTTCGCGTACCTCCGGCGTGATGGGGAAATATGCTCGACATGTCTCGTCGGCTTCTGAAGGAGC
>JANNKN010000191.1:0-11442 GCA_031396315.1 Deltaproteobacteria bacterium | reverse complement strand
GCGTGATTCGTGTAACAAACGTCGGCGCCCATCGGCACGCCGAGCAGCTTGCCCATGAAGTGGTCTTCGAGCGCGGCGCGCGTGATCTCGTGGGCGTCGTACAAGTACTCGGGGCCGATGAAGCCGACCACGGTGTTCACGAGCAGTGGCGCGTAGCGGCGCGCGACGCCGTAACAACGCGCCTCCAGCGTGACTTGATCGACGCCTTCGTGGGCATCGCTCGAGAGCTCCGAGCCCTGCCCCGTCTCGAAGTACCAGACGTGCGGCGAACGCAGCCGCCCTTTCTCGCGCACGAGCGCGTCCGCTTCGCCGAGCAGCGCGAGATCGATGCCGAATGCGCGATTGCCCTTTTCGGTGCCCGCGACCGACTGGAACACGAGATCGAGCGGTGCGCCGCGTTCGAACGCGCGCATTTGTGTCGTCACGTGGGCCAGCACGCAGGAATGCGTCGGCACCCCGAGCGGAGTCATCACGCCGTCGATCGCGCGCGCGACGCGTTCGACCGTCTCGAGCCGGTCCTCGACCGGGTTCACGCCGATCACCGCGTCGCCCGAGCCATACGCGAGGCCTTCGAGGATCGCAGCGCGGATGCCGTCGGCCGCGTCCGCAGGGTGATTCGGCTGGATGCGCGACGCGAGCCGGCCAGCCAAGCCGAGCGTCGTGCGCGCGCTCACCGCGACCGGCAGCCGCTTTGCCGCGAGCGCGAGATCGAGGTTCGAGCACAGCTTCGCCACTGCGGCGGCGTGCTCGGGAAGAAGTGCGCGGCGCAGTGCAGCGAGATCGGCCTCGAACGCGCCGGCGAGCAACTGGTCGCGAAGCTCGCCGACACACAGGCCCGCCAGCGGGCGAAACGCCTCCGCGTCCTGCTCTGCGAGGAACGCGCGCGTGAGCTCGTCGCGCTCGGGCGCGATCACCGGCTCTTCGACGAAGCGCGCGAGCGGCACCTCCGCGAGCGCGCGCTTCGCCGCGACGCGCTCCTCCGCGCTGGTCGCCACGAGGCCCGCGAGCTGATCGCCGCTCTTCGGCTCGTTTGCCTTCGCGAGCAGCTCGCGCAGATCGCGGAACGAGAAGCCAGAAGTGGCGACGGACGACATCGCAAGCAGCTTACTGCCAAGCCTCGGGGACGTTCCTCCTTGTTCGCGACTCGTGGGACACTCTCTGTCGAGCCGGGGGTCGAGGAATGTCCCCGAAGCCACTTTCTCGGAGGAACGTCCCCATGCTTCTCTTTGCGCACTTCCGCGCGATGGCGCGCAACAACCTGTGGTCGAACGACCGCCTGCTGCGCGCCTGCGGCCAGCTCTCGCAGGAGGAGCTGCATGCGCCGCGCGTCAGCTTCTTCCCGTCGCTCATGCTCACGCTGAACCACATCCTGCGCGTCGATGCCTACTACATCGGCGAGCTCGAGCAGACCGGAAGCGGGCTCGCGGCCTGGGAGCTGGCGCGAAAGCACGAGCACGCGGAGCTGGCGCCGCTCGCGTCAGCGCAGCAGGCGATGGACCGGCGCCTCGTCGCGTTCTGCGCCGCGCTCGACGCCGCGGCGCTCGCGCGCAGCGTGCGCATGGATCGCGGCGGCGACGAGGGCGTGTTCGAGGAGGCGCTTCCCGCGGCGCTTGAGCACCTGTTCGTGCACCAGATTCACCACCGCGGGCAGGCGCATGCGATGCTCGCGGGCACGCGCGTCGCGCCGCCGCAGCTCGACGAGTTCTTTCTGCGCTACGACGAGGCCCGCCGCCGCGACGAGCTCTTGCGGCTGAGGATCTAAGCAACCCACCCGCCGAGGCGAAACCATGCGCATCCTCGCGATTTGCGGAAGCCTCCGCGCCGGGTCCTCCAACGGCGCGCTGCTCGACGCCGCGGCGCGGCTCGCACCCGAAGGCGTGCTGATCGAGCGCTTCGACGGCCTCGACGCGCTGCCGCACTTCAACCCCGATCTCGACCTCGACCCTCCGCTTCCGGCCGTGGCGCGTTGGCGCGAAGCGCTGCGCGACGCGGATGCGATCTTGCTATCGAGCCCCGAGTACGTGCACGGCGTGCCCGGGGCGCTGAAGAACGCGCTCGACTGGATCGTTTCGAGCGGCGAGTTCGGCGGCAAGCCGCTCGCGCAGATCGACACGTCGCGCTCGCACTTCGCGACGCCACAGCTGCGCGAGATCCTCACGACGATGGAGGCGCGGATCGTGCCCGAGGCGTCGATCACGCTGCACCTCTGGACGAATCGCGTCGACGCGGACGCGATCGTCGCGAACGAGGCCGCCTCAGGCGCGCTGCGCAGCGCGGTCGCGGCGCTCGTTGCGAGCGCGCGCGATGTCGCGAGCGCAAAGCGCGAGTAGCTACGACGGCTGCGCGGCCGCCGGCGCCGCGCTGGGCACCGTCATCACGGCCTCGCCCGCGAGCACGCGGCGCGCGTCCGAGAGCGCACGCTCCATCGTCGTAACCTCGTCGACTTCACCGCGGCGCACGTCGTGCGCGAGCTTCTCGAGGGCGCGGCCCGCGAGGTCGAGCTGCCGGCGGTCCGTGCCGGCCGCGCGCTCACTGAAGTAATCGAAGCCCGCGGCGGCCTTCTCGAGATTATCCGCGGCGGCGGCGCGGTGTCCCTTCGCGAACGCGCGCTCCGCACGCGTCAGGTGAATGTGCGGCTCGGAGATTGGCTCGATCACGCGGCCGTAGCGCTGGTAGTAGACGCGGTCGCTGCCCTCGAAGAACCGGTAGTCCTTCGCCGTGGCGCCGGAAGCGGCAGCGAGACCGCCGAGAAAGACGAGCGAAAGAATGAGCATGCGAGACATGGTGTGCCTCCTTGGGCGTGCACTGAGTTGAACGCAGCGCGCCGTCCGCGGTTTCACGAGTCGAACGTCGGGCACCCCTGGGGACGAATTCAGAGCCGAAAAAGCCAGGCTCCGAACCGGCCCGATTCTCAAGCCTCGCCCTTTCCTGCGGGTAAGATGCGCGCCTCTTTGCGGGAGACGGATGTGGCCAAAGGCGATCGCGCGAGAGTGAGACCTGCGGCTCGCAAGCGCGCGGCAGTGAGGCGCGCGCGCAGTGAGCGGCAGCGCGGGGCCTACCGGCTGACGGCCGACGTGCGCCCGATCGAGGCCGATCTCCACATCGCGGTCGATCCCGCGCAGGGCGACGCGTTTTCGGGCGACGTGCTCCACCACCTCGAGCTCACGCGCGGGCGCCGCATCCTCGAGCTGCACGCGGTCGGCTTGACCGTGACGAAGGCGCACGCCGAGGTCGGCGACAAGCTCGTGCGCGGGCGCGTGCAAGTGCGGGCCGAGCGTGAAACGGTCGAGATCGTGCTCGCGGAGACACTGCCCGCCGGCGCCGTGACGCTCGTGCTCGAGTTCAAGGGCAAGCTCGCAACCGACCTGCGCGGCTTTTACGCCGCGCGCTCGGGCGAGCGCAAGTACGCCTTCACTCAGCTCGAGTCGACCGAGGCGCGCCGCTTCTTCCCGTGCTTCGACGAGCCCGCACTGAAGGCGCGCTTCGGGATCTCGGTGACGACGGCCCACGCGAACACCGTCATCAGTAACAATCCGGTCGAGAAGATCGTGCCGCGCGAGGGCGGGCGCAAGACGGTGGTGTTCGCGCAGACGCCGCCGCTCTCGACTTATTTGCTCGCGCTCGCGGTGGGCGAGCTCGTCGCCTCGGAGCCGGTGCACTGCGGCGAGACCGAGATTCGCATCTGGCACGTGCCGGGCAAGGAAGCGCTCACTTCGTTCTCGCTGGAGGCCGCGCGCGAGACGCTCGTGCGGCTCGAGACGTATTTCGATCTTCCATATCCGTACGAGAAGCTCGATCTCGTCGCGGTACCCGAGTTCGAGGCGGGCGCGATGGAGAACGCAGGCGCCGTCTTCTTCCGCGAAACACTGCTGCTCGTCGACCCCGCGCGCACGACGATCCTCGAGCTGAAGCGCGTCGCCGAGGTGATTTGCCACGAGCTCGCGCACATGTGGTACGGCGATCTCGTCACGATGGCGTGGTGGGACGATCTCTGGCTCAACGAAGCCTTCGCGACTTGGATGGCTTATCAGGTCGTGGACGCCTGGAAGCCCGAGTGGCGGATGTGGAGCACCTTCCAGCACGACCGCGCCGCGGCGCTCGGCATGGACGCGCTCGCCAGCACGCACCCGATCTACGTCGAAGTGCGCAGCCCGGCCGAGGCCACCGAGAACTTCGACCTGATCACCTACGAGAAGGGCGCCTCAGTCGTGCGCATGATCGAGCGCTACCTCGGCGCCGAGGTGTTCCGGGCGGGCGTGCGCAACTACATCCGCGAGCACCAAGAGAGCAACACGGTCGCGGCGGATCTCTGGAACGCACTCGCAGACGCCTCGGGCCAAGACGTCGAGCCGATCATGCGCGCGTGGATCGAGCAGCCGGGTTTCCCGTTGTTACGGATCGAGCGCGTCGCACGCGGCGGGAAGCAGCTCGTGCGCTACCGCCAAGAACGCTTCCGCCCGAACGCCGACAAACCCGCGAAGGACGCGACGAAGCGCTGGCCGATCCCTTGGGTCGGGCGCGTGGGTAGCGCAGTCGGCTCGCGCACCGTCCGCCAGCTGTTAGGACGCGTGCGCGGCGAGTTCGAGCTCGAAGGTGAGACCGCGCGCTTCCTGTATGGCAACGCCGAGGAAGCCGGCTTCATTCGCCCGCTGCACACGCAGGACGAGCTCGCGGCGATCTCGCAGAGCCTGCGCGAGCTCAGCGCCGTCGAGCGGCAGGGGCTCGTCGGCCACCAGGCCGCGGCGCTGCGGGCAGGCTACGCGGATCTCGCGAGCTTCCTCGGCCTCGCATTCGCGCTCGCTGCCGAGAGCGATCCCGATGTGCTCACTGCACTGCGCCCCGCGCTCGAAGCCTGCGCGCGCTCGGCGCGGCGCACGCTCGGGCCCGATTCGGAGCGCCGCCTGCGCGGCCGCGTGGCGGAGGCATTCTCACCCGCGCTGAACGCGCTCGGCTTCGATGCCAGCGCGAAGGAGAGCGACGACGCGCGCCGACTGCGCGCGATCCTGTTCGCGCTCGTGGGCGACGTCGGCGAGAGCGCGGCAGTGCGCGCGAGAGCGGGCCAGCTCGCGAACGCGTATCTGAAGGATCGCGCGAGCGTCGAGCCGGAGCTCGCGGCGATCGCGACCACGGTCGCCGCGTCGTGCGGAGACGCGGCCCTCTACGAGCGCTACTTCGCCGCGCACAAGGCGGCCGCGACGCCGCTCGAGAGCCGCCGCCTGCTGATGGCGCTCGGCGATTTCCGCGCGCGCGAACTCGTGCAGCGCACGCTCGCGCTGAACCTCACGGACGAGGTGAGCGCGCAGGACGTCGGAATTCTATTGGGTGCGATGCTCGGCAATCCGAGCGCGGCCCCCGCGACCTGGGAGTTCTTCAAGCGCCGCTTCAAGGCGCTGCGCAAGAAGCTGCCGCCAGCGCTGGTCGCGCGCCCGATCGAGGCGAGCGCCGCGCTCGCGACGCGAGAGGCGCGCCGCGACATCGCCGCGTTCTTCAAGCAGAACCCGGTGCCGACGGCGGTTCGCGCAGTGAAGAAGGCGCTCGAGCAGATCGACCTCACCTGCGCGTTCGACGCGCGCGTGAAGCCGCAGCTCGCGAAGTGGCTCGACGGGGCGTAGCGACATCGCTGCGCCGACCGTTACAGAAGTTTCGCAATCGTCGTGCGCGGTTCGCTGTAGGCTGGGCGAGCCCGCGCCCACCGAGGAACGGACATGGCCAGCGCAGCGAACGGTTCGTGGCACAAGACCGCGTGCATCTTGTGCAGCCTCAACTGTGGGCTCGAGGTGCAGACCGAGGGCCGCCGCGTCGTGAAGCTGCGCGGCGATCGCGCGCACCCCGCCTCTCAGGGCTACACGTGCGAGAAGCCGGCGCGCGGCCTCGACGCCTATCAGAACGCGCGCGACCGCGTGACGACGCCGCTGCGCCGCCGCGCGGACGGCAGCTTCGAAGCGGTGAGCTGGGAGGTCGCGATCGCGGGCGTCGCGCGCGATCTCGGCAGGGTGCGCGACACGCACGGCGGCGCATCGATTCTCTATTATGGCGGCGGCGGCCAAGGCAACCACCTGCCCGGCGGTTACGGGCGCGCGACCCGCGCGGCGCTCGGCTCGGTGTACGCGTCGAACGCGCTGGCGCAGGAGAAGACGGGCGAATTCTGGGTGGACGGCAAACTGTTCGGCCGGCCTAACTGCCACTCGACGCCGGACTTCGAGCACTCCGAAGTCGCGGTGTTCGTCGGTAAGAACCCGTGGCAATCCCACGGCTTCCCGCGCGCGCGCATCGCGCTGAAGGAAATCGCACGCGATCCGAAGCGCACGCTGGTCGTGATCGACCCGCGCCGCACCGAGACCGCCGAGCTCGCAGATTTCCATCTGCAAGTGAAGCCCGGCACCGACGCGTTCCTGCTCGCCGCATTGCTCGCGATCCTCGTCCGCGAAGACGCGATCGACCGCGCGTTCCTCGCCGCACATGCGATCGATGCGGAGCCCGTGCTCGCCGCGCTCTCCGAGGTGCCGATCGCGGACTACTGCGCGCGCGCGGGCGTCCCCGAGAGCGTGGTGCGCGACGTGGCGCTGCGCATCGGCCGCGCGGCGAGCGTCTCGATCCTCGAAGACCTCGGCGTGCAGATGGCGCCGCACTCGACGCTGAACTCGTACCTCGAGAAGCTCGCGTGGCTGCTCACCGGCAATTTCGCGAAGCCGGGTGCAATGAACCTGCACACCCACTTCGGCGCGCTGATCGGGAAGAGCAGCGAGCGCCGCACCGCGGTGAGCGGTCAGCGCGTGATCGGCGGCCTGATGCCATGCAACGCGATTCCGGACGAGATCCTCAGCGATCATCCGCAGCGCTTCCGAGCCTTGCTGGTTGAGAGCGGAAACCCGGCCCACTCGCTCGCGGACAGCCGGCGCATGCGCGAGGCAATCGCGGCGCTCGAGTGCGTAGTCGTGATCGACGTCGCGATGACCGAGACCGCGAAGCTCGCGCATTGGGTGCTGCCGGCGGCGACTCAGCTCGAGAAGTGGGAGGCGACGTTCTTCAACTTCGAGTTCCCGAACAATGTGTTCCACCTGCGCTCGCCGGTGTTCGAGCCCGCGCCGGGCACGCTGGTCGAGGCCGAGATTCACCGCCGCCTGGTGCGCGCGCTCGGTTGTTACGGAGACGCGGACGTCGCGGAGCTCCACACCGCCGCGAAGCAGGGCCGCGCGCAGTACGCGGCCGCGCTGTTCGGCGCGCTGGCGAAGAACCCGAGGCTCGCGCAGGTCGCGCCCGTCGTGTTGTACGAGACGCTCGGACCCGCACTGCCGGACGGCGCGGCGAACGCCGCGGCACTCGCCGCGCTCGCGATCCAGTGCGCGCAGGAGTACCCGGAGTCGGTGCAGCGCGCGGGCTTCACCGGCGCAAACGCGATCGAGCAAGGCCTCGCGCTCTTCGACGCGATCCTGCGCGAGCGCAGCGGCGTCGTATTCAGCGTCGATGAGCACGCGGACAGCTGGACGCGCGTCGCGCATCCCGACAAAAAGGCGCACCTCGCAATCCCCGAGTTGTTGGGGGAGCTGCGCGCGCTACGCGACGAAAAGCCCATGCGCGACGACGCGTTCCCGTTCGTGCTCGCCGCCGGCGAGCGGCGCACGAGCACTGCGAACACGATCGTGCGCGACCCCGCGTGGCGCACGAAGGACGCGCACGGCGCACTGCGCATGAACCCCGAAGACGCGGCGCGGCTCGGCATCGCGAATGGCACGCGCGCGCGCATCACCACCAAGCGCGGCACGGGCGAGACGATCGTCGAGCTCACCGACACGCTCCAGCGCGGACACGCGACGCTGCCGAACGGGCTCGGACTCACCTATCCGGGCGGCGCCGAAGGCGCGCTCGAGACGGGCGTCGCGCCGAACGAGCTGACCGCGAGCGAGGACCGCGACTGGATCGCGGGCACGCCGTGGCACAAGCACGTGCGGGCGCGGATCGAGCGGGCGTAGCGGCTCGGCTTCGCGATCACCACGCCGCGCAGCGCGCGCGGCGAGTGGGCACGTCAGCGCGCTCGCCGGCGCGCTCGGGCTAGGCCGAGACCCGCGCCGATCAAGAGCAGGGCAACGCTCGGTTCGGGCACGTTCAGGGCGTCCACCAGGGAGCCGAACGTGTCGAATTGCTGGTTCACGTCGAAGGAGCGGAAGCCGAGGCCGACAAACTGGAACTGTGAGAAATCCGGGATCGTGGTGGGTGCGGCGAGGCTCGTGAGACCGCCGTAGTAGAAGAAGAAGTTGGCGGCCCAGCGGTTGCCGTTCGCGTCCACGCCGCTGCCGGCGGTGAGGCCGTAGCCGTCGTAGAAGCCGGGAATGCCGAGCACTTCCGAGGTATGGGTCGAGACGAGCACGCTCGACAGTCCTGGCCCGGTGGTGTCCGCGGCGAGCGAGACGCCGTTCAGCGTCAGCGAAACCGCCGTGACGCCGCCGCTGTAGGCGACCGTGTTCGGGAAGCCGGTCGGCGACTGTGCGCCGAGCGTGCTCGCGTCGAACGTGATCGAAAACGTCAGCACGTCATCGAGCGCCGGCGGCGCGCCGAGGAAGTCCCCGAGCTGGCCGTTGGTGTCGTCGACGGACACGACGTGCGCCTGCCCGACGAACGTGACTGGCGCCGCGAGCGCAGGCGCGCTGAGGGCGAGAGTGAGCGAGACGAGCAGCAGCGAGCGCAGCGACGGCATGTGAGGATTCTCTGAGTTCGTCAGGGCGTGTGGGTCAGCGCATCCGCCGGCGCGCGAACGCGGCGGCGAGCGGAAGCAGCAGCAGCGCGGCGGAGGGCTCTGCGACGGGCTGCGGCAGATTGAAGGAGAAGCTCGCGGTCGGGCCCGAGATCGTGGCGCCGGCCGTGAGAAGGACTTGCCCGACCGAGCACGCGCTGGGCGAACCCGTGCACGTCGCTCCCGCGCCGCCAAGCGAGCTCCAGAGCACCGAGTCTGAGAACGGGCTCGCCGGGAACACACCGTGGAAGGAACCGCCGGAGGTCGGGAGCAGATCGAGCTCGAAGAAGCCGCCGTTGAGCGTGAAGAGCTGGATGGTGTTCCCGCCCGCTGTCGTCGAGCGCGCGATGATCGGGCTCGTGCCGGCGCCGCTCCAGACCGTGCGGAACTCGAACGTGCCCGTTGCGCCGGGATTCTGGCTGCCCGCGTCCTCGACGTAGCTGCCCGTGACGCGGCAGGTCGTGAAGCCCGCTGCGAACCCGCACGTGCCGAGGCTGTAGAAGCCGGCACCGCGGCCGTCGGCGGCGCCGTCGCCCAAGTCGCCGAGTCCCTCGAAGAACGTGGTGCCGGAGACGGTGGTCGCATGGCCGAGAATGGGAGCTGCGGCGACCAGCGTGGGCGCGAGCGCGAAACCCAGCGCGACGAGGGCAAATCGGATGCTTCGCAAGGGATGGATCTCCACCTGCCCACGTCCCCTCACTAAGCGAGGAGCCGTTTGGGCGGCAATATGAGTTCGCATTCGAGTGGGGCGAAACGGGCGTTTGTGTCAGCCAACCTCCGAATGCGAGTAGGCACCCGGCGGAGCGGCCCGTTGCGCGAATACGGATATTCGTCTTAGATTCGTCTCATGGCCCTTCCGACCGCTCCTCGCGCGAACCCGCCCAATCGCTTCGAGCGAGTGCACGTCGCCGAGATGCCCGAGCTCGGCTTCGCGCCGAGCCCCGACGACCCGCCTGAGGACCCGCGCACGGAGCTGCTCGTCGACCCCTCGCGCACGATCGTCGCGAGCAACGACAGCCCGGACCTCGGCTTCCGCGCGAGCGTGAATCCGTATCGCGGTTGCCAACACGCGTGCAGCTACTGCCTTGCGCCGCAGACACCCGTGCTGCGGGCGGACATGACTTGGTGCGCGATCGGCGAGCTAGAGCCAGGAGACGAGATCGTCGGCTTCGACGAATTCCCGCAAGCCGGGAGCCACACGCGAAAGCTGCGAAAATCGGTCGTCGAGAGGGTGTGGTGGTCACGCAAGCGAGGGATCCGCGTGGTCACGGACCGTGCCGAAGTCACGACAACCGCGGAGCATCGCTGGCTGCAGTGGCGTTCGTTCCGGTGGTCGCGGACCGAGCAGCTGAAGCTTGGGCGTCGGCTCCGGTTCCTGTTCGAGCCGTCGAACGTCGCGATCGACGAGGACTACCGGGTCGGATACGTCGCCGGCCTCTCGCTCGGGGACGGGACATTTCGTTGGCAGCCGGGATGGCGCAGCGACAAGCTCGGGTTCCCTGCGGCGTACTGGCGGATCGCGATGATCGATCGCGCCCCGCTCGAGCGCTGCATCGACTACATGCGGCCATTTGGAGTCGGGCTGTTCTTACGGCCCTTCGCTGGTGGCAAGAGTGCTCGTCAGCCGCTCATGAAGGTCGAGACGCGCTCGCTCGCGAAGCTGGAGGTCGTCTCGAAGGTCATCCACGCAGAGCTCGACAGTCCCTCCTATCGGCGTGGATTCTTGGCTGCCTTCTTTGATGCGGAGGGGTCCAACGGTCGGACCCTCCGGTACTCGCAAGTCGATCGGAGCGTGCTCGAGCGAGTAGCCCGGTACGCCGCGTCGCTCGGCTTCGCGTTCAAGCTCGAACCACGAGAGAACGGCGCGAGCACCACACGAATCGTCGGGACTGTGTCTGAGCGGATGCGATTCTTCGCAGCCATTAGGCCGGCGATACAACGCAAGATCGATCGATGCTTCGGCCTCGATCCCGTGACCCAGTCAGCAACGATCGAGGCGATCGAGAACGGACCGATCTGCGACGTAGTCGACATCCAGACGTCAACGCGAACCTTCTACGCCAACGGGCTCGCGACGCACAATTGCTACGCGCGCCCGACCCACGAATACCTCGGCTACTCCGCGGGCGTCGATTTCCAGACCAAGATCCTGGTGAAGCCGCGCGCGGCCGAGCTGTTACGGAAGCAGCTGATGTCTCCCGCGTGGAAGCCGCAGGTGGTCGCGCTCTCCGGCGTCACGGACCCGTATCAGCCTGCAGAGCGACGCCTCCGCATCACGCGCGGCTGCCTCGAGGTGCTCGCCGAGTTCAAGAACCCGGTGGTGATCGTGACGAAGGGTTTCCTCGTCACGCGCGACGTCGATCTGCTCGCGGAGCTCGCGCGCGTGAACGCGGCCTCGGTGATGCTCTCGATCACCACCCTCGACGCGGAGCTGCAGCGCAAGATGGAGCCGCTCGCTTCGCCACCCTCGAAGCGGCTCGCAGCGATCGAGGCGCTCGCGCGCGCCGGCGTACCCGTGGGCGTAATGACTGCGCCCGTGATCCCGGGCCTCACGGACCACGAGCTGCCCGCGATCCTGCAAGCCGCCGCGAACGCGGGCGCCGGAAGCGCGGGCCTCGTCGTGCTGCGCCTCCCGCACGGCGTGAAGGAGCTGTTCTCGGACTGGCTCGCGGAGCACTACCCCGATCGCCGCGAGAAGGTGCTGAACCGGATGC
>JANNKN010000719.1:0-1449 GCA_031396315.1 Deltaproteobacteria bacterium | reverse complement strand
GCCCGGTCAACACCGAGCGCGTCGCACGCCGCCGAAGCCCCGCAAACGCGGCCGCGAGCGCGCAAGCACGCCCGAGTGCCGCGCACCATCTCCACCCAACCCCGCACCCCTCACGGCCAAGGGCCCTGAGCGCGACCCTCCGCCCCGCCGCCCGCCGCCGGCGTCGCGCTGCCTCGAGCCGCTACCTAATTCTTCTCCGCCCGCGCATCCCGCTCACCGCCCGGAAACGACTCCTCCGGCCGAACGCGCGCGTCATACGGCTTGCACCACCAGCGGTCGTCGTTCTTCCACTCCGGCCAGAGGTCCTTGAGGTGCGGCATCACCTTCTCCGCAAACAGCTTCGTCGACTTACGCGTCTTCCAATCCGGCATGTTGCCCGACTGGAACAGGCAGAAGATGTGTCCGACGTGGAGGCGCTTGATCATGTCCTCGCAACGCTCGCGCACCGTCGCGGGGCTGCCGGCGATCACGAAGCCACGTTCGATTAGGTCCTTCCAGGTGAGCGTCGCGTAGACCCTTTGCGCCTCGGCCCGCAATTGGTCGAGCTTGCCGCCTTGAATCGTCTTGATCGTTCGGTAACCCGGCGGATCGGAGAAGCCTGGGTAGACGTGCAGGCAGCGGTTGAAGAAGTAGAGGATGTGCTCGGCGTAGAGCTCCTCGGCTTCCTGGTCGGTGTCGGCCACGGCCATCACCTGCGCAAACGCGCCGCGGTACGGCGACTCGTCCTTGCCGAGCTTGCCGACTTGCTCGAAGAAGCCTTCGAGCATCGCTTGGCCGGCGATGTAGCCGCCGAACGAGAGGTACGAGTAGTTGTAATCCATGCGCGCACACCATTCCCAGGTCTCGATCGAGCCGCCGCCCGGCACATAGATGGGCGGGTGCGGCTGCTGGATCGGTCGCGGCCAGAGGTTCACGTAGCGGAGCTGGGTGTATTTACCGTCGAACGCGAACGGTTCGCGCTCCTGCCAAGCGCGCATGATGAGATCGTGAGCCTCGTAGTACTTGTCGCGCGTGAGCGCCGGGATCTGGCCGTAACAGAAGTTCGTGTCCATCGGCGTGCCCACCGGGAAGCCCGCGAGCAGGCGGCCGCCGCTGATCACGTCGAGCATCGCGAACTCTTCTGCCACGCGAATCGGCGGGTTGTAGAGCGCGATCGAGTTTCCGATCACCGCGATCGCCGCGCGCGAAGTCCGGCGCGCAAGGCCGGCGGCGATGATGTTCGGCGAAGGCATTAGGCCGTAGCCGTTCTGATGATGCTCGTTCACGCCGATGCCGTCGAAGCCGAGCGAATCCGCGTACTCGAGCTGGTCCATGTACTCGTGGTAGACGCGGTTGCCTTCGTGCGGGTCGTACATGGAGTTGGGGAGGTCGACCCAGACGGAGCGGTGTTTCTGGCGGAAGCCGTCGGGCAAGTGCGGCCAGGGCATGAGATTGAACCAGGTGAACTTC
>JANNKN010000162.1:0-11396 GCA_031396315.1 Deltaproteobacteria bacterium | reverse complement strand
CGGTCATCTCGACCATGAAGGTCGACTGGCCAGTATGCAGCTCGTCGCTGGCGCCAATGCGCGTGAAGATGCGGTCCACGATCCCGATGCGTGCGCTCGCCGCCGGCACGAAACTACCGATCTGCGCGAGCAGGACGATCAGCGCGACCTGGCGCAGGTAGGTGCTCTTGCCGGACATGTTCGGGCCCGTCAATAACAAGATTCGAGTCGCGGCAGGATCGAGGCTGGTGTCGTTCGCCACGAACGCAGAGCCCTCCGCCTGCAGCACCCGCTCGACGACGGGATGCCGGCCTGCGCGCAGCTCGAGCTGCGTGCCGGCGCTCAGCTCGGGGCACACCCAGCCGTCGCGTCGCGCGACCTCCGCGAGCGATTGCAGCGCATCGAGCTCGGCGACGGCCTCCGCCGCCGTGCGAATCTGCGCGGCCTCCGCGAGTGCGGCCTGACGCACCGACTCGAACACCTCGCGCTCGAGCGCAGCCGCACGGTCGTTCGCGCCGACCACTTGCGATTCCATCTCGCGCAGCTCGCGCGTCGTGAAGCTCGCGCGTCGTGAAGCGCTCGGCGCTCGCGAGCGTCTGCTTGCGTTCATAATCACTCGGCACGCGCGCGAGCTGGCCCTTGCTCACTTCGAGGCCGTAGCCGAACACCGGATGGAAGCGAATCTTCAGCGTCGGGATGCCGCTGCGCTCGCGCTCGCGCGCCTCGAGCCCCGCGATCCACTCGCGGCCCTTCTGCGCAGCTTCGCGCAGCGCGTCGAGCTCGGGGCGAAAGCCGGCGCGGATGAAGCCCGTCTCGCCGGCTCCGCGCGAGCCACGCGGAAGTGGGCGCGGCTCGTCGACGATCGCGTCTTGGAGCAGCTGCGCGACGCCCGGCAGCGGTTCCGGCAGCGCCAGAGACGGCGGCGCGGAATCGGGCAGCAGGCTCTGCCCATCGCTCGCGAGCGAGGCGCACAGCTGGGGTAGCGCCGCGAGCGAGGCGCGCAGCGCCGCGAGATCGCGCGGCTCGGCACCTGGACGCGCGCACTTCGCGAGCTGGCGCTCGAGATCGCGCACCGCGGCCAGCGCGCCGCGCTGCCGGCTGCGCGCGCGATCGCGCTCTGCGAGCCATGCGACCGCGCTCTGGCGCGCGCGGATCGCTTCGAGTGCGAGCAGCGGGTACGCGAGCCAATGCGCGAGCCGGCGCGCACCGAGCGCGCTGATCGTCTCGTCGATGCGCTCGATCAGAGTGCCGCGCCGCGAGCGGTCCTCGGCGCTCTCGAACAGCTCGAGGTGACGGCGCGTCGCTGCGTCGAGCACCATCGTGTCGGCGAGCGCATAGCGACGCAGCCGCGGCGCGAGCTTCGCGGCCGCCGGTTGATGCGCAACGAGATAGGCGAGCACGACCCGGGCCGCCGCGAGGTCGGCGCCTGCCAGTTCGCCAACGAGCGAAGTCGGCGCGGCCGCTTCCGCGAGCGCCGCTCGCGGCGCGCGAGAGAGCACGAGCTGCGGCAAGCGCGCGTGCAGCGCTGCGACCAGTGCGGGCGGTGCGTCGTCCGCGATCACGCACTCGCGCGGCGCGATGCGCTCGAGCTCGTCGAGCAGCGCCTTCGGCAGCGCCCCGTGCTCGAGCGGGGCGCGGGTCGCGCGGAAATGCCCGGTCGAGGCATCCAGGGCCGCGAGCCCTGCATCCCCCGCGACGAACGCGAAGGCCGCGAGCGCGATTTCGCGAGCAGCGGGCAAGCCCTGCGGATCCCCTACCAACCCGGGCGTAATCACTTCGACGACTTCGCGGCGCACGAGCCGCCGGCCGCCCGTCGCGCGCGGATCTTCGACCTGCTCGCAGATCGCGACGCGGTAGCCCTTCTCGCTGAGGCGCTTCACGTAGCCGTCGGCGGCGTGAACCGGCACGCCGCACATGGGAATCGCGTCGGGCTTGTCCTTGTCGCGCGTCGTGAGTGTCACCTCGAGTAGCGGCGCCGCCTTCACCGCATCGTCGAGAAAGAGCTCGTAAAAGTCTCCCATCCGGTAGAACAGGAATGCGTCTGGATGCTGCGCCTTGAGCGCCAGGTATTGGCGCATCATCGGCGTCTCGCGCGCGAGCGTCGTCATGGTGCGATGCGAATCGGCGGCGCGCCGTCGCCCACCGCGATCGCGGCGCTCGCCGCGCGCAGCTTCTCGAGCTCGGCTTCGAGGCTCTTCACGCGCTTCTCGGTGCGCCGCGCAGCCAGTGACTTCTTCGCGAGCTGGAACAGCAGCCCGGCGCTCGCGACGAATGCGCCGGTGAAAAATGCCGCAAGCAAGGCGAGCCACACCGGTTGATAGAACGCCGGGAGGAGCGGCAGATCGACGCGCACCGGCGAGTCGTTGTCCGTGACGAACAACAGAAGGCCGACGAGCGTCCCCACCAGCAGCATCACCGCAACGAACCAACGCAGCTGTCGCATGGCCCCTCCAGCCCGAGCCTCGCGGACTTTTCGGTTTCGCCTGTGCCCGCGCGGCGCGGACGCTGCGCTTGCTCAGCCCTTCGACGACACCGGCGCGTCGTCGACCTTCTCCTTCAACTCCTTGCCCACCTTGAAGAACGGCGTGCGCTTCGCGGGAATGTGCACTTCCTCGCCCGTCTTCGGGTTCCGGCCCTCACGCGCTTCGCGCACCTTCACTTGGAAGCTGCCGAATCCTCGAATCTCGATGCGCTCGCCTCGCTTGAGCGAGTCGGTCATCGAGTCGAAGATCGTGTTCACCACGATCTCCGTATCTTTTTTCGAGATATGCGGCATCAGCTCCGCGACCTTCTCGATCAATCCGCTCTTCGTCATGTCCTCTCCCCAGGTGGGCCGGGGCCCACGCCCCGGCCCAGTGGAGTTGCCGGCAAGAACTATTCGCTGTCTTCCTTCTTCGCGAGCTTCTCCTTCAGCAGATCGCCGAAGGTCGTGGTCTGCGTGCTGGACTGACGCGCGGCGTGGCGCTTCAGCTCATCCCGCAGATCGCGATCGGTGAGCGCGCGAATCGAGAGCGAGATCTTCTGATCGAGCGGGTCGACCTTCGTAATGACTGCGCGGACTTCCTGACCCACGCTCACCACGTCCGAAGGTTTGCCGACCGGCTCCGTCGAGAGCTCACTGCTGTAGATCAAGCCCTCGATGCCCGCATCGAGGCGAACGAACGCGCCGAAGTCGACCACGTTCGTGACCTGACCCGTGATCTCCGAGCCGACCGGGTAGCGCTTCTGGATGTCGTCCCAGGGATTCGGCGTGAGCTGCTTGACGCCGAGTGAGAACTTCTCGTTCTCGCGATCGATCTTGAGCACGATCGCCTCGACCTCATCGCCCTCGTTGTACTTCTCCTTGGGATGCTTGATCTGCTCGGTCCACGAAATGTCCGAGACGTGGACCAAGCCGTCGATCCCTTCCTCGAGCCCGACGAAGAGCCCGAAGTTGGTGATGTTGCGGACCGGACCGCGCACGTGCGTGCCGACCGGGTATTTCTCCTCGATCAGCGACCACGGATTCGGCTCGATCTGCTTCATGCCCAGCGAGATCTTGCGATTGCCCTCGTCTACGTCCAGCACGAGTGCTTCCACGGCATCGTTCAAGTTCACCATCTTCGACGGATGCTTGATGCGCTTCGTCCACGACATCTCGGAGATGTGGACGAGGCCCTCGATGCCCGGCTCGAGCTCGAGGAATGCGCCGTAATCGGTGAGCGACACGACGCGGCCCTGGATGCGGCGGCCGATCGGGTACTTCATCGCGGCGTCGCGCCACGGGTCGGGCTGGATCTGCTTGAGACCCAACGAGACGCGTTCGCTCTCGACGTCGAAGCGCAGCACCTTCACCTTGAGCTCGTCGCCCACGCGGAACAGCTCGCTCGGGTGATTCACGCGGCCCCACGACATGTCCGTCACGTGGAGCAGGCCGTCGAGGCCGCCGAGATCGATGAACGCACCGTAATCGGTGATGTTCTTGATCACGCCGTCGATGATCTGGCCTTCCGAGAGCGTCTGCAGCGTGGTCGCGCGCATCCGCTCGCGTTCCTTCTCGAGGAGCGCACGCCGCGAGAGCACGATGTTCCCGCGCCGCTTGTTGAACTTGATGATCTTGAACTGAAGCCGTTCGCCGAGCAGCGCTTCCAGGTTGCGCACCGGGCGCAGATCGACCTGGGAGCCAGGCAAGAACGCCTTCACGCCGATGTCGACCGAGAGGCCGCCCTTCACGCGTGAGATGACCTTGCCTTCGACCGACTCGTCGGCCTCGAAGGCGTTGCTGATCTCGTCCCAGATCTTGAGACGGTCTGCCTTCTCTTTGCTGAGGACGATGTAGCCGTCCTCGTCCTCGACTTCTTCGATGAAGACGTCGACGGTGTCGCCGATCTTCACCAGCAGGCGCCCGGATTCGTCCATGAATTCCCAGGCGTCGACCAAACCTTCGGACTTGAAGCCCACGTCTACCTGCACGTGGTCTTGATCTGCGGCGAGTACTCGTCCCTTGACGACCTCGCCTTCCTTCAGCTTCGGTGCGTCCTTCGCGAACAGTTCCGCGAACGTCGCCCCGGTTGTGAGTTGTTGAGACATGAGACTGGAATCACTCCTTGGTGGCTGCCGACTTGGCAGCCAAGTTTGTTTCCGGATGTGGATGTGCGCCTCCGGATCGGGCGAGAGACTCTCCGCTCGCGAGCGTGTCGCGCGCGGCGGAGAGCAACTTCGTGACGGCGGCCGTGTCGCCGCTCTCGATCGCGCGGGCGAGCGCTGCGGCGCGCTCCGCGGCGGCGAGCAGCGGCACGGCGAGCGCCTGCTTGTTACTGACGAGGATGTCGGCCCACATCGCCGGATCGCTGCCGGCGATGCGCGTGAAATCGCGGAAGCCTGGGCCCGCGAGCTCGCGAGCGCTGTCGGGCGCATCTGCCAGCGCAGCCGCGAACGCGAAGGCGATCACGTGCGGCGCGTGGCTCACCCAGGCCACCTCCTCGTCGTGCCGCTGCGCGCTGCGGCGCAGCACGCGCGCGCCGAGCGCACGCCAGAGCCAGAGCACACGCTCCTCGGCGGCGGGGTTCGCGGGGCGCGCGGGCGTCACGATGCAGGCCGCGTTCTCGAACAAGTCCGCGCGCGCGTGGGCGTAGCCCGTCTGGTGGCCGCCGGCCATCGGATGCGAGCCGACGTAGCTGACGCCCTCGGGCAGCAGCCTCGGCAGCAAGTCCGCGAGCGGCGCCTTTACGCTGCCGACGTCCGTAACAATTGCACCGCGCACGAGCTGCGGCGCCAGCTGCGCGAGCAGCGCAGGCATCGCGTGCACGGGGCTCGCGAGCACGATCAGGTCTGCGCCGCGCACGCCGGCGACGAGATCGCGCTCCGCGCGGTCCGCGATGCCGAGCGCGACGACCTCGCGCTGCGCGTCTTCGCGGCGCACGATGGCGACGACTTCGTGCGCGAGGCCACGTTCGCGGATCGCGCGCGCGAGCGAGCCCCCGAGCAGGCCCGCGCCGACGACGGCGACACGCGCGAAGTGCACCGAGTCGCTCATCGCTGAGCTCGAAAGGCCTGTAGGGCCTTCACACAACGCTCATTTTCTTCCGCAGTACCCACCGTAATGCGGATGTGGCCGGGCATCCCGAAGCCCGCGAGCGGGCGCACGATCACGCCCTGCTTAAGCAGCGCGTCGTACGCACCGACGCCCGCGTCCGCGAGCAGGAAGTTCGCGTCGGTCGGCCAAGTCGCGATGTCGAGCGCGGCGAGCTCCCGCGTCAGCGTCGCGATGCCGTCGGCGTTGCCTTTGCGCGTGCGAGCGACGTGCTCCGCGTCGTCGAGTGCAGCGACCGCGGCCTCTTCGGCCAACAGGTTCAAATTGAACGGATGGCGCGCGCGCTCGAGGTAGCCGATCAGCTCGGGGTCGCCGACGCCGTAGCCCACGCGCAAGCCCGCGAGGCCGTAGATCTTGGAAAAGGTGCGGATCACGAGCGTGCCGGGACGCTTCGCGAGCCAGCCGATCGCGTCCGGGAAATCGGCGCGGCGCACGAACTCGAAGTAGGCCTCGTCGACCACCAGCACGACGTCGGCGGGCAGCGCTGCCACGAACGCGTCGAACTCGGCGCGCCCGACGCTCGTGCCGGTCGGGTTATTGGGATTGCAGACCATCACGACGCGCGTTCGCGGCGTGACCGCCGCGCGCATCGCCGGCAGATCGTGCGCGAGGCGTGCGTCGAGCGGCACCGGCACGGCGCTCGCGCCCATGCCCGCCGTCACGATCGGGTACATCGCAAACGAGGGCCACGCGTAGACGACCTCGTCGCCAGGTCCGACGAAGGCCTTCACCATCAGCTCGAAGATCTCGTCCGCGCCGCAGCCGAACACCAACTGGTTGCCGGCCACGCCTAATCGCTGAGCCAGCTTCGTGCGCAGCTTGAAGCTCGAGCCGTCCGGGTAGCGGTTCACGCGCACCGCCGCCGCGGAGATCGCGGCGAGTGCCTTCGGTGAAGGGCCGAACGGGTTCTCGTTCGAGGCGAGCTTCACGGCCTCCGTGATGCCGAGCTCGCGCTCGAGCTCTTCGATCGGCTTGCCCGGCTTGTAGGGCTCGATGCCCGGAATCCACGGCTTGACGCGCATCAGCCCGCCTCGCCGGGACGCAGCGTGGCCGCGCGCGGGAACGAGCCGAGCACACGCCACGAGGTCGCGAGCTTCGCGGCGTCGGCGCAGGCGTCCTGCACGCGCTGCTCGCTGTGATGGCCCTCGAGATCGATGAAGAAAACGTACTCCCACGGCGTGCCCTTCAGCGGGCGCGCCTGGATGCTCGTCAGGTTCACGCCGTGCGCGGCGAACGGCGCGAGCAGCCGGTGGAGTGCGCCGGATTCGCCCTTGCGCACGGTGTACGCGAGGCAGGTGAGATCGTTGCCGCTCGGCGCGGGCGCGTCGCCACCTAACACCAGGAAGCGCGTCGTGTTGTCGCGCCGGTCTTCGATGTTCGCCACGATCGTCGCGAGCCCGGAGAGATCGCCGGCGAGCGCGCTGGCGATCGCGGCGGTGCCCGGCTCCTTCGTCGCGAGGCCGGCGGCAGCCGCCGTGCTCGGCGTCTCGAAGCGCTCGACGCCGGGCAGATGGCGATCGAGCCAATGGCGGCACTGCGCGAGCGGTTGGGGATGCGACGCCACACGCTTCACGTCTTCGAGCCGGCCCGATTGTGAGAGCAGGCAGTTGGAGATGCGCAGTACCGTCTCGCCGCAGAGCACGAGGCGCGTGTCGAGCAGCGAATCGAGCGTCTGCGTGATGATGCCGTCGGTCGAGTTCTCGACCGGCACGACCCCGTGATCCGCTTCGTGCCGCTCGACCGCGGTGATCACGTCGCCGATCGTCGCGACCGGCACGTACTCCGCCTGGTCGCCGAACGCCGCGCGCGCGGCCGCGTGCGAGAACGTGCCTTCGGGGCCGAGGTACGCGATGCTCAGCCGCGCCTCGAGCGAACGCGTCGATGAGATGACCTCGCGAAACACCGCGCGAATCCCCGACGCCGGGAACGCGCCGACATTGCTGCGCACTAGCGCATCGACGAGATCGCGTTCGCGAGCGGAGCGGTAGACGCTCGTGCGCTCGGAGCGTTTGAGTTGCCCGACTTGCTTCACGAGTTCCGCGCGTCGGTTCAGTTCGGCCAAGATCTCTCGATCCACGGCGTCGATGGCAGTGCGCAAGCGCGCGAGATCCTCCTCGCCGCCTCCGGCTGCCGTCTGCGCCTTCGGATCGCCCATGCTCCCCTTTCGCCAAGCCAAACTCGTGTCGACCGATCACCGCTCACGCGCGAGGCGAGACCGCGACCGCAAGAACGAGCGAGAAGTCGCGTAACCCCGCGAAAAAGCTGGGGCAGCCTATCGGATCGATTTTCGAGGGTCAAACCCGAAAAGCCGGATTCCGCCGCGCTTCCGCGGAGTTACCGGATTCGCCCCAGAGGGGAGCGTGCGCCCCCGGGTGCCGCCGCGCGCTCGATCGCGCATGCTGGGCTGGATGACGCGGATCGTCGGGTTGACGGGCGGGATCGGGACCGGGAAGAGCACTGTGGCGCGCATGCTCGCAGCGCTTGGCGCCGTGGTGATCGACGCGGACGCGATCGTCCACGAGCTGCAGGCGCCCGGAACGCCCCTGCTGGGCGCGATCGGGCAGGCGTTTGGCGCCGAGGTCCTGCTGCCCGATGGCTCCCTCGATCGCGCGCGGCTCGGTCAGCGCGTGTTCGCGGACCCGGGCGCGCGCCGCCGACTCGGTGAGCTCACGCACCCGGCCGTGGGGAGGGAGATGCTGCGCCGGCTCGTCGCCGCCCGAGCCGCTTCCGCCGCGCTCGTGGTGATGGACAACCCGCTGCTGTTCGAGGGGCGCGCGCGGCGCGGAGCGGCCGGGGAGCCCGCCGAGGAGACGATTCTCGTCTACGCGCCCGCCGAGCTACAGATCGCGCGGCAGATCGCGCGCGACGCGGTGACCCGCGAGTTCGCCCTGCAGCGCATGGCTGCGCAGCTGCCGATCGAGCAGAAGCGCGCGCTCGCAACCCACGTCATCGACAACAGCGGCCCGCTCGAGGCGACCGAGTGCCAGGTGCGCGAGCTGCACGCGAAGCTCACCCATTAGGGCGAAGCGCTGCGGGGTCAGACCTCGCGCAGGGCCGTCTTCATCGTGCGCGCGAACTTCGCGACGGCCTCGACTGCCGCCGCCTTGCTCGGCGCCGCCTCGATCTGGCTCACGATCGCGCTGCCCACCGCGACACCGTCGGCGTAGCGCCCGATCTCGCGCGCGTGCTCTGGCCGCGAGACGCCGAAGCCGACGCACACGGGGATCTCGCTGAGCGCGTGAATCGCGTTCACGCTCGCCTCGATGCCCGCCGCCAGCTCGCTGCGCGCGGCGGTCACGCCCGTGAGCGAGACGTAGTAGAGGAAGCCGCGCGTGTTGTGGGCGAGCATGCGCATGCGGGCGGGCGTAGTGGTCGGCGAGCCGAACAGCACGCCGTCGACGCCGCGCTTCGCGAACGCCGCGTAGAGGTCGGCGCCCTCCTCGGGCGGCAGATCTGGGCAGAGGATTCCGTCGACTCCCGCATCGGCGCAGGCCGCTGCGCAGCCGTCCACACCGAGCGCGTAGAACGGATTCGCGTAGCCCATCAGCAAGAGCGGAATCTTTATCTGCCCGCGCAGCTTCGCGACCAGCGGCAGAACCTTGCGCAGCGTCGTGCCGCGGGCGAGCGCCCGCTCGCTGGCGCGCTGGATCGTCGGGCCGTCCGCGCTCGGGTCCGAGAACGGGATGCCGATCTCGATCAGATCCGCTCCGCTGTCGGCGAGCGCGAGAATCAGCTCGACGGTCGTCTCGAGATCCGGATCCCCGGCGGTCACGAACGGCGCAAAGGCGCGTTCACGCGCGGCGCGTAGCGTCGCGAAGCGCTCGGCGATCCGGCTCATTGCCGCGCCTTCAGAATCTCGCGCACTTGCGGCGCATCCTTGTCACCGCGGCCCGACAGGTTCGCGATCACCAGCGCGCCGCGCGGCAGCAGCTCCGCGAGCTTGGGCAGATATGCGATCGCGTGGGCCGACTCGAGCGCCGGGAGCAGCCCCTCGATGCGCGCAAGGTGCTGGAAGGCCGCGAGCGCCTCCTCGTCCGTGACCGAGGCGTAGGTCGCGCGGCCGCTCTCGTGCAGGTAGGCGTGCTCGGGGCCGACGCCCGGGTAGTCGAGGCCCGCGGAGATCGAGTGCGCCGGGAAAATTTGCCCGTCGTCGTCGGCGAGCACGAGCGTGCGTTGGCCGTGCAGAATGCCCGGAACGCCGGCGCCGATCGTGACGCCGTGGCGCCCGCTCGCGATGCCCTCGCCTGCCGGCTCGACGCCGAACATGCGCACGCCCGCGTCGCCGAGAAACGGATGGAAGAGCCCCATCGCGTTCGAGCCGCCGCCGACGCAGGCGACCAGCGCGTCGGGCAGCCGGCCCGCTTGCGCGAGGATTTGCGCGCGCGCCTCGAGCCCGATCACGCGCTGGAAATCGCGCACCAGCGTCGGATACGGGTGCGGGCCCATCACCGAGCCGATGCAGTAATAAGTCGTGCGCACGTTCGTGACCCAGTCGCGCAGCGCCTCGTTGGTCGCGTCCTTCAGCGTGCGCGAGCCGCAGCTCACCGGATGAACCTGGGCGCCGAGCAGCTCCATGCGGAACACGTTCAGCGACTGGCGCTTCACGTCCTCCTCGCCCATGAAGACTTCGCACTGAAGGCCGAGCAGCGCGCAGGCGGTCGCGGCCGCGACGCCGTGTTGGCCCGCGCCCGTCTCCGCGGTCACGCGCGGCTTGCCCATGTACTTCGCGAGCAGCACCTGGCCGAGCACGTTGTTGATCTTGTGCGCGCCGGTGTGCGCGAGATCCTCGCGCTTCAGGTAGACCGTGAGCCCCGTATCCTCGGAGAGCCGACGCGCGTGATAAAGCGGCGTCGGTCGGCCGGCATAATGCGTGAGCAAGTCGCCGAGCTCGCGCTGGAACTCCGGCGACGGGACGACGCGCGCGATCGCGGCCTCGAGCTCGTCGAGAGCGGAGATCAGCGACTCCGCGACGTAACGGCCGCCAAAGCTGCCGAAGCGCCCTCGGCTCGGGCCCGGCAGGGGCGACTCGCTCACTTCGAGGCCTCGCGCACCGCCTTCACGAACGCGGCGATCTTCGCGGGATCCTTGCGGAAGCCCTCGCCGTCGACGCCGGTCGCGACGTCGACGCCCCACGGCAGCACGTCGCCAACATCGGCGAGCGCCTGCGCCACGTTCTCGGGGTGCAGGCCGCCCGCGAGAATCACGTCGATACCGGCGGAGATCAGCTGCGAGGCTTCACTCCAGTTCCAGACGTTGCCCTTGCCCCCGCCTTCGGTCGGGTGATCCAGCAGCAAGATCGCGCTCGGGAACTGCTCCGCGGCTTCCAGATCGGCGCCGCGCACGGCCTTGATGACCGGCAAGTCGATGCGCTCGATGTCTTCTTCCGTCTCGTCGCCGTGAAACTGAATGCGCTCGAGATCCACGCGCCGCGTGACCTTCTGGATCTGGTCCCAGTGCGCGTTCTGAAACACCGCCACGCGCTCGACTCGGCCTGCGACGCGCGCGGCGATCTTTTCCGCCTGCTCGATCGTCAGCGCTCGGGGCGTGCCGGGCACGAAGTTGAGGCCGATCAGATCGACGCCGGCATCGACCGCGGCCTCCGCGTCGTCCGGGTGAATGATCCCGCACACCTTGATGCGAACCGTCACGCGTGGCCTCTCAGTTTGCGAAGCGCGAGCCCGACATCGGGTTCGCGCATCAAGGATTCCCCGACCAAGTAGCCGTGCGCGCCCGCGCGCGCGAGCCGGACCACGTCGGCGGGGCCCACAATACCGCTCTCAGCAATCACACAGGCGTGCCCGGCGGCACGCGGCGCGAGGCGCTCGGTCACGCCGAGATCGGTCTG
>JANNKN010000050.1:0-1561 GCA_031396315.1 Deltaproteobacteria bacterium | reverse complement strand
CCGTCCTCGACGATCATCGAGGACGCGCGCGCGTAGAAATAATCGCCGACCAGCACCGCGCGCCGGTTGCCCCAGATCGCGCGCGCGGCCTCTTTGCCACGGCGCAGCGTCGCGAGATCGACGACATCGTCGTGCAGCAGCGTCGCGGTGTGGAGCAGCTCGATCGCGGCCGCGATTTGCACACGGCGCGGGCCGTCGTAGCCGCACAGCTCGGCAGCGAGCATCACCAGCAACGGGCGCAGCCGTTTGCCGCCCGACGAGAGCACGTGATTGCCGATCGTCCCGATCAGCGCCTGATCGCCCGAGATCGCCTCGCGCATCGTGCGCTCGACTTGCTCGAGGGCCGGCGCGCTGCGCTGGAGTGCGCTCGCGAGTGCTGCCGGCGGAGGTGCAACGCGGACTGTCATTAGGGCGAAGCTAACTCGCGGAGCGAAGAACGCGCAACGGGAATTTCGCAAAAAATCCAGCAACGGCGGGCGGTTAACTGCTGGTCTCTGCGCGTGAACACGGAGCGTTCACGCGCTCCGAACGGGCCCGCGTGCGGCTCGCGCCGGGTTCTGAGCGCGCAGCCACGCGACCGCCGACGCGACATCCGCGACGCCGATCGCTTCGGCGCCGCCCGCACCTCCCGCGAGCTGGGCCGGCACGAGCACGCGACGGAAGCCGAGCCGCGCGGCTTCGCGCAAGCGCTGCTCGATCCGCCCGACGCGGCGCACCTCGCCGCCGAGCCCGATCTCGCCGCACGCGGCGACGTCGGCGGGCAGCGGCACGTCGAGCCGGCTCGATGCCAGGGCGAGTGCGACCGCGAGATCCGCCGCGGGCTCGCTGATGCGCATGCCGCCGACGACGTTCACGAACACGTCGCGCGAGAGCAGATCGACATCGCTCCGGCGATCGAGCACGGCCAGCAGCAGCGCGACGCGTCCGTCGTCGACGCCGAGACACGTCCGCCGCGCCGTGCCGTAGCCCGCGGGCGCGACCAACGCCTGCACTTCCAATAACAAGGGCCGCGTGCCTTCGACGATCGGCATCACACACGAGCCCGGTGCACCGACTTGGCGCTCGGCGAGAAACAGCTCGCTCGGGTTCTCGACCGCGACGAGCCCCTTCTCTTCGTGGGTGAAGACGCCGAGCTCGTCGGTCGCGCCGAAGCGGTTCTTCGTCGCGCGAAGAATTCGATACGGGTGGCCGCGATCCCCCTCGAACGTGAGCACGACGTCGACCAGGTGTTCGAGCACGCGTGGGCCCGCGAGCGCGCCGTCCTTCGTGACGTGGCCAACCAGCACGAGCGGCACACCCTGCGCTTTCGCGGTGGCGGCGAGCAGCGCCGCGCATTCGCGCACCTGCGTCACCGAGCCCGGCGCGGACTCGACGCGGTCGGTGCGCAGCGTCTGCACTGAATCGACGAGCACGAGCTTCGGGCGCGCGGCCTGCCACGGCGCGCGAGCGCCTCGACGCGCGTCTCCGCGATCGCGAGCAGCGCCTTCGGCACCGCGCCGAGCCGCGAGGCCCGCAAGCGCACCTGCTCGAGGCTCTCCTCGCCGCTCACGTACAGCACGGT
>JANNKN010000850.1:0-2950 GCA_031396315.1 Deltaproteobacteria bacterium | reverse complement strand
CTCTCGAAGGGCCTCGGCGCGCCGGTCGGCTCCTTGGTCGCGGCTTCTCAGGCGCTCGTCGCGAAGCTTCGCCGCATCCGCAAGCAGTTCGGCGGCGGCATGCGGCAAGCGGGCGTCCTGGCAGCCGCCGGTTCGCATGCGCTCGCGCATCACATCGAGCGGCTGCGCGACGACCACGCGAACGCGCGCAAGCTGGCGGCAGGCCTCGCCGCGCTCGGCTTCGAGACGAACGCGCCCGCGACCAACATCGTGCTGTTCAAGAGCACAGATTCCGCGCGCTTCTCCGCAGAGGCCCGGGCGCGCGGCGTACTCGTGGGCACGCGGGACGCTTTCTGGCTGCGGGCGGTGACGCACCTCGATGTAACCGCGAGCGACATCGACGGCGCGATCGAGCGCCTGCGCGGCCTGCGCTGACCCAGCCGGCGTGGCGTGGCGTGACGCAGCGCAGCGATCGGGGCGTCACCGCGCGGTGTTGGAGAAATACCCGAGGCGCGCCGCCGACGCGGCGTTAGCTTCGCGTGCGAAGGGGGACCGAGTCCTGCTCACCCTCGCCTTCAATGCGAAGGTCACTGCGGGCCCGCACCAGGTGTGGCGCGTGATCACGCATCCCGCCGCCTTCGCGAGTTGGCTGCCCATCCACGAGGGCTGGATCGGCGCGCCGCCCGAGGCATTCACGCTGCAGAGGAAGCTGCGCTTCCACTCGCGCCTGCGCAACGTGCGTGTGGCGGGGGAGCTACGGCTGCTCGAGCTGAGCCCAGGGCGCGTGCGGGCCCACGTGCGCCTCGGCCTGTTCGCGTTCGAGGCGCGCTTCTCGCTCGGCCCCGAGCCGGGGTTCTCGGGCACGACGCGCATCGGCCTCGTGCTCACGCTCGCGAACGAGATTGCCGTCGTGGGCGGCACGCTCGATCGCTTCGCCGTGCGCAAGCTCGCCTCGGAGGTCGCCGAGCAGACGCTCGCCGCACTCGCCGCGCACGCCGAGGAGTGCGAACGCGAGGCGCTGAGCGCCTAATCGCTCAGCGCGAGCGCCGGACGACGCTCGCCAAAGCGCGTAGCTTTCTCGAAGGCGTGAGCGAGCTGCAGCACCGCGAAATCCTGCCAGCGCGGACCGACGATCTGGATGCCCACCGGCAAGCCCTCGGGCGTGAAGCCGGCGGGAACCGAGAGCGCTGGACAGAGCGTGGTCGTGATCCAGCACGCGGAGCGCATCCAGGCGAGGTAGCCCTCCATCGCGACCCCCTCGATCGATTTCGGCCAATCGAGCTCCGCGTCGAACGGCGGCAGCTGATTCACCGCGCAGAGCAAGAACGGGTAGCGTCCCTGGAACTGGCGCATGCGTTCGAGCAGCAGCGCGTGCTGCGCCATCGCGCGCGCGACCTCGGCGCCGCTCTGGCGCTGGCCCGCCTCGATCTCCTCGATCGCCGCGGGCTTCAGCCGATCGCGGTGGCGCTTCAGCAACGGGCCGAGCTGTGCCGCCACGACGAACGCGCGGATCGCGCGGAAGCATTCGTCTGCGCCGGAGAGATCGGGGCTTGCCTCCTCGACGATGCAGCCGAGCGCCTCGAACGTGGCGCGCTGCGCTTCCAGCACCGCGCGTACGCGCCGATCGAGCGGTAGCGCCCCGAGGTCCGGCGACCACGCCACGCGCACGCCTCGGAAGTCGCGCGCGAGCGGCTCGGCGAAACGTGCGGGCTCGGATCCGTAACAAGCTGGGTCGCTTGCGTCCGTGCCCGCCATCACGCTGAGCAGGAACGCGACGTCGGCGACCGAGCGTGCCATGGGCCCGTTCACGCTGGGACTCACGAACGGGAGCGCCGCGGGCGCCGTCGGCACGAGCCCGACGCTCGGCCGCAGCGCGACGAGATTGTTGAAGTTCGCGGGATTGCGGAGCGAGCCTCCGTAGTCGCTGCCGTCGGCGATCGCGAGCATCCCCGAAGCGAGCGCCGCGCCCGCGCCACCGCTCGAGCCGCCGGCGCTCTTCGTCGGGTCGTACGGATTCCGCGTCGTGCCGTAGACCGAGTTGTAGGTGTGCGAGCCGAGCCCGAACTCGGGCACGTTGGACTTGCCGATCACGAGCGCGCCCGCGCTGCGCAGGCGCTGAACGAGCACCGAGTCTTCGGCCGGCATGAAGTGCGCGAACAGCGGCGAGCCACGCGTGAACGGGAAGCCGACGACGGGTTGCAAGTCCTTGATCGCGATCGGGAGGCCATGCAGCGCGCCGACGCGCTCGCCGCGCGCGAACTGCGCGTCGGCGGCATCCGCGAGTGCGAGGCACTGCGCATCGTCCAGCTTCGCGACGATCGCATTCACGCGCGGATTCACGCGCGCGATCTGCGCCAGCGTCGCCTGCATCAGCTCGCGCGCCGAGAGACTGCGGGCGCGGAGAAGCCGCGCCAGCTCGCGCACGGAGGAGAAGCAGAGTTCAGCGCTTGCGCCCATGCTTCGTGCTCGGCGCTCGCTTGCGCGCGGGCTTCCGCCTCGCTTTGCGCGCTCCGGCGCGTTTCCGGCGCGCCGCGGCCGGCTTGCGCGCCCTCGCGGGCGTGACGTCCACCGGCTCGAAGCCCGCGAACATCTCGCTCGCTTCGGCGAGCTGACCGAACGACGGGTAGTCCGCGCATTCGGCGAAGCGCGCCCAGATCGCCTGCACCGCGGGATCGCGATGCGCGCGCTCGATCGTCTCGGCAGAGGCCCACTCGAACGCCTCGATGATCGTGCCGTCCTTGCGCGAGCGCGCGATCAGCGGTGCGCGCGAAGTCACGAGCCCGAGCTTGCGTAGCGCGGGCACGTGCCCTTTCACGATCGCGAGCAGATCCGCCTCGCGGCCGGGCTTCGGTCGATAGAGCGCGAACACGATCTCGGCCATGGTTGCGACTCCGTTGCTAGAGCACTCCGCGCGCGAGCACCTCGAGCGCCTCGGGTTGCGCGGCGCCGGCAATTAGGTCCGTGACGCCGG
>JANNKN010000830.1:0-1459 GCA_031396315.1 Deltaproteobacteria bacterium | reverse complement strand
CTTGCGCCGCCCGCGCGCCCCGGGGTCGAGCGCGACCGCGCTGCGCTTCACTCCGAACGCGGCGGCCAGCGCCTCGACGCACCCCGCATTCGCGCGCCCATCCACGGGCGGCGCTTGCACCGTGACGCGCAGTGCATCGCCATGCGCGCCGCCGACCACCTCGCGGCGCGCGCCGGGCGAGACATGGATCCAGAACGCGATGCCGGCAGCGGCGTCCGTGTGCGTGACCGGCATGCCTCGGAGATAGCGCGCTGGCGGCTACAGCCGGAGTCGCGGCTCGGTGTGCTCCGCGCGCTCACCCGCGTCGCCGTCCGACGCTTCCTGGATCGCGTCGATCAGCGAGAGGTGCGTTTCGACCGTTTGCCGCAGTGCATGGGCGAGCCGGCTGCGCATCGCGCGCAGCTCGCGAATGTCCTCGCCCAGCTTCGACGCGCGCCGGTGTGCCGCATCGAGCACCTTCTCCGCCTTCACCTCGGCCTCCGAGACGCGCACCTCGGATTCGCGGATCGCGGTGTTGCGCAGATCCTCGGCCAGCGACTGCGCCGTCACGATCGTGTCGCGCAGCAGCTTCTCGCCGCCCTGCAGCTCGGCGACGCGCACTTCGAGGTCGCGCAGCTTGTCCGCGAGCTGCTCGCGCTCGCGCGACAGCGCCGCGTAGTCCTCGCTCACCAGATGCAGGAAGTTCTCGACCTCGCCCGCGTCGATGCCGCGCAGCCGCGACGCGAAGCGCTGGCTGCGAATGTCGAGCGGCGTGAGACGCACGAGGGCCTCCTGCCTGCGGGCGCGCTGCGCACGCAGGAATAGGCAACCCATCGGCGGGGGCGGGGGGAGGCTTGAGCCATTCGGCGCCCGCAGCGCCGCGCCGGTCCACTTAGGTCGGTGTCCAGCTCGCCTTCGAGGCGCAAGAGAACGCCCCCCGCTCGCACCGGGGTCGGCGACGTAGCCCGCGGAGTCAGGGTCGAGTCAGCTCCCCAGCTCTTTGCTTCGCTTCGTCGCCGCCGCTACCGCCTCGTGGATCGCGGCGCGAAAGCCGCCCGCCTCGAGCCGCTCGAGCCCCGCAATCGTGGTCCCGCCCGGCGAGCTGACTTGATCCTTCAACGCCGCTGGCTGGCGCTTCGTCTCTTGCGCGAGCTTCGCGCTCCCTAACACCGTCTGCGTTGCGAGCGCGGTCGCGGCGTCGCGCGGGAGACCCATGCGGACGCCGGCGTCGCTCAAGGCTTCGAGCAGCACGAACACGTAGGCGGGACCACTGCCGGAGAGGCCGGTGACCGCGTCCAGTAAAGACTCGCTCGGGCATTCCCAGGCGAGGCCGACGCCCTCGAACAGCGCCTTCGCGAGCGCGCGATCCGCGGCCACGCATGCGTAGAAAATTTCCAAGAGTTGCCAACCTTCAGAAGGTTGGCAACCCTAACGCAGAGTCTGCGAGCTAAGAAAGGTAAGCAGCCTGCAGAAAACAGCC
>JANNKN010000829.1:0-1795 GCA_031396315.1 Deltaproteobacteria bacterium | reverse complement strand
CGTCGCGCTCGCGGCGACGGCGCACGGCAAGGTGCGCGTCGAGATCGCCGACCGCGGCATCGGCATCGAGGCGCGCGAGCTGCGCAAGATCTTCGGGCGCTTCTATCAGGTTGGGCGCGACGCCGCGGGCCTCGGCCTCGGCCGCGGGCTCTTCATCGTGAACAGCCTCGTGCGCCGCAACGGCGGCCGCGTCGAGGCGCGCAGCGAGGGTGTCGGCCGCGGCAGCCGCTTCACCGTGACGCTGCGCGCGGCGCCGGGTGCGCGTGCCGCTGCGGAGGCCGCGAAGGCGGCGGCGCCGCCCAGCGCCTCCACCGCCGGGAGCCATTAGGTGGCGCGCATCCTCGTGATCGAGGACGAAGCGCACCTCGCCGAGGGCCTCGCGTTCAACCTCGAGGCGGAAGGCCACGAGGTCGAGATCATCGCCGACGGCGCGGAGGGCGCGGCGCGCCTGACACGCGATCCCAAGCCCGATGCGGTGATCCTCGACGTGATGCTGCCGCACATGAACGGCTTCGAGGTCGCGCGCCGCACGCGCGCCGCCGGAAATTTCGTGCCGATCCTGATTCTCACCGCGAAGGACGAGGGCGGCGACATCGTGCGCGGCATCGAGGAGGGCGCCGACGATTACCTGACGAAGCCGTTTCGCCTCGACGAGCTGCTGATCCGCCTGCGGGCGCTCTTGCGCCGCCGCAAGTGGGACAACGCGGCGGACGAGCCGGCCGCGCCGCGCGAGATCGCGTTCGGCAAGGTCGTCGTGCGCCTCGACCGCCTCGAGCTGGAGACGCCGAGCGGCAAGATCCAGCTCACGCCGCGCGAGGCGAACCTGCTGCGCGAGCTGATCGTGCACGAGGGCGTGCCGCTGACACGCGGCGATCTGCTCGAATCCGTCTGGGGCCTGAAACCCGACACGCGCACCCGCGTCGTCGACAGCTTCATCGTGCGCCTACGCCGCTACATCGAGGAAGATCCCGCGAACCCGAAGCACATCGAAAGCGTGCGCGGCCACGGCTACCGCTTCGTCCGCTGAGTGGCCCTTTGGGGTCAGACCCCAAAGGGCCACCCGCGCGGCTCGCTCCGATCTGTAATGCTGCGCCCATGGCCCTCGGCGACATCCGCTTCGAGGTCGAGCCCTCGCTCGACGCGCCGGCTCTGATCCTCGCGTTCGAGGGCTGGAACGATGCGGGCGACGCCGCCTCGAACGCCGCGAACTTCATCGCCGACGCGCTCGGCGCCGCGCCGCTCGGCGAGATCGACGGCGAGCACTACTACGATTTCACCGTGCAGCGCCCCTCCGTACGCCAAACCGAGGACGGCCGTCGCCACGTCAGCTGGCCGCGCTTCAGCTTCCGCTACGCCGTGATCCCCGGCCGCACCGAGCTCGTGATCGGCGTCGGCCCCGAGCCGCACACGCATTGGCGCAAGTGGTGCGACGAGATGCTGAGGATCGCGAAGAAGCTGCGCGTCTCGCGCATCGTGCTGCTCGGCGCATTCCTCGCCGACGTCGTCTACTCGCTGCCCGTCCACGTGACGGGCTTCGCCTGGCCGCCCGAGCGCATGGACGAGCTCGGCCTGCGCGCGAGTAACTACGAAGGCCCGACCGGCATCGTCGGCGTACTCGGCAGCCTCTACCCCGAAGCCGGCTACGAGACGGTCAGCTTCTGGGCCGGGCTCCCGCACTACATCCCCCTAACACCCAACGCGCGCGGCACGCTCGCGCTCGTGCAGCAGGCGACGCGCTACCTCGATCTCCCGATCGACCGCACCCCGCTCGAGCGCGAAGCCGCCGATTTCGAGA
>JANNKN010000795.1:0-1191 GCA_031396315.1 Deltaproteobacteria bacterium | reverse complement strand
GATTCCTCGCACGCCTCGATCAGCACGACGCAGCGCGCATGGCGCGCCTGCGCGCGGGCGAGCACCTCGAGCGCCGTGATCGCCGCGAACGCCGAGTAGCCGTCGTCGGCGCCGCCGCGGCCGTAGAGGCGATCGCCGCGCCGCACGGGGGTCCAAGGCCCGAGGCCTTCGCTCCAGCCCGTCATCTCGGGCTGCTTGTCGAGGTGGCCGTATAACAAGACGCTCTCGCGCGTCGCGCCGGGCACCTCCATGCAGATCAGCGGGGTGCGATTGGGTAGGCGCACGATCTCGAGCGTGAGGCCCGGCACGGCCCGCGCGCGACACCAGTCGGCGATCAGCACAACCGCGCGCTCGATGTGCCCGTGCTCGCGCCACTGCGGGTCGAAGGCGGGCGAGCGATTGGGGATGGCGATGTAACGCTCGAGCGCAGGCAGGATCGACTCTTCCCACACCGATTCGGAGTGCGCGAGCGCAGCCGTCGAGTCGAGCTTCGTCATACGCGCAGCGTATCGCGGCGAATGCGCGGCGAGAATCGGCCGCGAAGTCGAGGCCCGCAGTTCACATCCCGGCTGCCGCGCGTAGAATGCGCGGGTGATTCGAGAACTCGCTGCGGCAGCCCTGCTCGCGCTGTCCCTCGCGCCGGCCGCACACGCGGAACGGACCGGCGCGTTCGCGGTGACGGAGCTCGCGACGCGCGGCCGCGTGCTCGAGGCGTTCGCCGTCCGCGATGGACAGGGGCGCACCTGGCTCGCGGCGATCTCCGCCGAGGGCATCGCGCCAGACGAGAAGCGCTTCGTGGCGCTCTTCCCGCGCGGCGAGGCCGCGGGCAGCGTCGCAATGGTCGTACCCAACGCGGTGGCGGCGCTCGACGTCGCGGACGTCGGCGGCGCGGCGGGGCCCGAGGTGCTGTTGCTGGAGGCGGCGCGCCTCCGGATTCTCGACGCGCGCGGAGCGCTCGTCCGCAGCGTCGCGCTCGATCCGCCGCTGCCGCTCCCGCCTCGCACGCGCGAGCTGAGTCACCTCGATTTCGTGCGCCGCTTCGGCGCGACGGGGGATGCCGAGGCGCTGCTCCCCGACGTCGCGGGCTTCCGGCTGATCGCGCTGCAGAGCGACGCGGCCTCGCGCACGCTCGCGCTGCCGATCACCGCGCTCTACGGCGATCCGCAGCCGGGCCCGCCCGTCCGCGCGGGG
>JANNKN010000689.1:0-3560 GCA_031396315.1 Deltaproteobacteria bacterium | reverse complement strand
AGAGAGAGCCCACCATGACGATCCCGCCTCGCACGCCCGTTCTCGTCGGCATCGCGCAAGTCGAGCAGCGCGAGCGCGATCCCTCGCTGGCAAAGGAGCCGCTCGAACTGATGATCGAGGCGACGAAGCTCGCGGCGGAAGACGCGGGCTCGCGCGAACTGCTCGCACGCGCGGATTCGGTGCGCGTGATCCGCGGCATGTGGCCGTATGCCGATCCCGGCCGCGTCGTCGCACAGCGCATCGGCGCTTCGCAGGCGAAATCCGCGATCACGCCGTACGGCGGAAACTTCGTGCAGACGACGCTCAATCGCAGCGCGCTCGAGATTCAGGCAGGCACGCTCGACATCGCGATCCTCACCGGCGCGGAGTGCGGTCAGACGCAGGCGCGCGCGCGCAAGCAGAATTTGAAGCTCGCGTGGAGCGAGGCGCCGGGGAAACCCGACCTCGAGATCGGCCACGAGGTGCCGATGTCGCACGACGCCGAGCGCAGAGCCGGCGTGAAGCAGCCCGTGCAGATGTATCCGGTGTTCGAGAACGCGCTGCGTTACGCGCGCCACGAGACGATCCCGCAGCACATCGAGCGCGTCTCGAAGCTATGGGCCGGCTTCAGCGCGGTGGCGGCGAAGAACCCGCATGCGTGGATTCGCGACGCGAAGACCGCGGAGCAGATCCGCACGCCGGGCCCGGATAATCGCATGGTGAGCTTCCCGTATCCGAAGCTGATGAACAGCAACAACAACGTCGACCAGGGCGCGGCGCTGATCCTGACGAGCGTCGAGACGGCACAGCGCCTCGGCATCGCGCGCGAGAAGTGGGTGTTCCCCTGGGCGGGCACCGACGCGCACGATTACTACTACGTCTCCGAGCGCGACAACCTGCATTCCTCGCCCGCGATCCGCTTCGCCGGCCGCCGCGCGCTCGAGCTCGCCGGCATCGGCGTGAAGGATCTCGCGCACGTCGACGTGTACTCGTGCTTCCCGGTTGCAGTGCAAGTAGCGGCGCGCGAGATCGGCCTCGACGAAAGCAAGCCGCTGACGGTGACGGGCGGCCTCACCTTCGGCGGCGGCCCGCTCAATAATTACGTGATGCACGGCGTCGCGCGCATGGCCGAAGTGCTGCGCGCCGATCGCGGCAAGCTGGGGCTGTGCACTGCCAACGGCGGCTTCCTCACCAAGCACGCGATGGTCGTCTACTCCACCGAGCCGCCCGCACGCCCGTTCCGCCACGAAGACGTGCAGGCGCAAGTGGACGCGACGCCGCGCCGCGAAGTGCTCATGGAATACGCCGGCGAAGCCACGATCGAGGGCTACACGGTGGACTTCGCGGCGGGCGCGCCGGCGCTCGGCCATGCGGCCGTCCTGACACCCGAGGGCAAGCGCGCCTGGGCAAACACTCCGGACCGCGACGTCGCGGCCGCGATGACGCGCGAGGAGTTCTGCGGCAAGCGCGTACGCGTGAAGGACGGGGCGTTCGAGGTGCTCGGCTAGCAGATTCGGAGAGGGGCCAATCCGCTAAAGACCCGTGCTCGGTATCCGATGAACCCCGTATCCGGGGAGAATCCGATGGAGCCGTCTGCCAAGGGCAGTGTCGTCGTCGGGGTCGTCGCTTCGCTTCGATCCCAGCGCAAGAGCGGCCGCGTCAGCGACGAGCAGCTCACCGCGCGCCTCAGCGCAGCGGCCCTCAGGCTCCTCGAAGAGAAGATCGAAGTCGGGCGCTGGTACCCGATGGCCGTGTTCGGAGAGCTGGTCGATTGCGAGTGGGCGCTCGCCTCGCGGGATCCCGAGCACGCGCGCAAGTCGGGGGAGAAATCCGCGGATCGGATGGTCGCCACGGGCCTCTATCAACAGCTCGATTACGCGGAGCGCGTCGATCGCGCGCAGAACCGCGAAGCTCTAGTGCGGCAAGCGAAGCTGATCTCGACCGTGACGAGCACGCTCTACAGCTATCTCAAGACCTCGGTGCGCCTGTCGCCGGAGGCCGATCACCTCGAGATCGTCTACTCGAACGCGTCCCTCTTCTCGGAGCCGCTGCGGATCTCGACCGAGGGCTTCATGAATCGGATCAACGAGCGCCAGAAATCTCCCCGGCGCTGGACGAGCAAGCGCACGCGCCCCGACGAGATCATCTTTCGCATGAAGCTGTCGACGCGGCTCGTCGCCAAGGGCTGACGCGAGCGCACAGTCGGACTCTCCCGCTGCGCGCCGCGCCGCGCGCCGGCGATCCAACGCGCGCTGGCTTGGCGGCGCTGCGACGAGCGCGCCATCTTGCGTCGCCCGCTCGACACCCGCAGGAGGCTTCATGTCCCTTCCGTCCAGCAACAAGCAATGGGTTCTCGCGAAGCGCCCGCACGGCATGATCAGCGAGGCGAACTGGAAGCTGCAGGAAGTCCCCGTCGCGCCGCTCGCGGACGGCGAGGCGCTGGTGCAGGTGCTCTACCTCTCGTGCGATCCGGCGATGCGCGGCTGGATGGAGGATCGCCCGAGCTATCTGCCGCCGGTGGCGATGGGCGCGGTGATGCGCGCGGGCGGCGTCGGGCGCGTGCTCGAATCGCGCTCGTCGGCGCTCGCCGCGGGCGACGTGGTGGAGGGGCTGTTCGGCTGGCAGCAGTTCGCGGTGGTGAAGCCGGGCACGCTGATGGGGGCGAATAAATTGCCGGCGGGCGTCGAGCCGCAGCTCGCGATGGGCGTGCTCGGCACGACCGGCCTCACCGCGTACTTCGGGCTGCTCGATCTCGGCAAGCCGAAGGCGGGCGAGACGGTCGTCGTCTCGGGCGCAGCTGGCGCGACCGGTTCGATCGCGGGACAGATCGCGCGCATAAAGGGCTGCAAAGTGATCGGCATCGCCGGCGGCCCTGATAAGTGCGCGTGGCTCACGAAGGAGGCGCACTTCGACGCGGCGATCGACTACAAACGCGGCGACGTCGGCGGGCAGCTGCGCGCGCTCGCGCCGCAGGGCGTCGACGTGTTCTTCGACAACGTCGGCGGCGAGATCCTCGACGCGGTGCTCGCGCAGATCCGCATGAAGGCGCGCATCGTGCTGTGCGGCGGGATCTCGGCATACAACGAAGTCACGCCGCCGCCGGGGCCGAAGAACATCATGAATCTGGTGATTCAGCGGGCGCGCATGGAGGGCTTCATCGTGATCGACTACGCGGCGAAGTTCGCGGAGGGGCGAGCGGAGATGAAGGGGTGGGTCGATGCGGGGGAGCTCGTGCACCAGGAGGACATCGTCGCGGGGCTCGAGAGGGCGCCGGAGGCTTTGTTGCGGCTGTTTTCGGGGAAGAACCTTGGGAAGCAGTTGGTGAAGGTGAGCTGAGGACGAGAAGAGAAGAGCCAGCGCGCTTCGCGCGGCTGGGGAAAGAGGAAGAGAGCGGAGCTTTGCGCGGCACGGCGGGGGCGGCGGGGCCGCTCCGGGCGATGGCTCGCCGCGGCCCTTGGGTGGGAAGTGAAGTTGTTGGGACGCGCGGCGTCGGTTGAAGGCGTGGCATTTCGTCGGGGCCGCGTCTGCGCTTGATTCGCCCGGAGCGGCCCCGCCGCCCCCGCCGTGCCGGGTGTTAGGTG
>JANNKN010000740.1:0-9464 GCA_031396315.1 Deltaproteobacteria bacterium | reverse complement strand
CGACGGTGGACGAGAAGCTGCAGAGCACGCTCGAAGAACGCCTCGGCGTCGCGTTCAAGCAGGTGAGCGAGCGGCTCGAAGCCGTGCACAAGGGGCTCGGCGAGATGCAGTCGCTGGCAGTCGGTGTCGGCGATCTCAAGCGCGTGCTCACCAACGTGAAGACGCGCGGCGGCTACGGCGAGACGCAGCTCGAAGCGCAGCTCGAAGCGCTGCTCGAGCACTGTCTCGCTGCGGGGCAGTACCAGAAACAAGTCGCGACGAAGCCCGGCTCGAGCGAGCGCGTCGACTTCGCGGTGCGCATGCCGAACGGCGCCGGCGGTGAGCCGCTCTGGCTACCGATCGACGCGAAGTTCCCGCAGGAGGACTACGCGCGGCTGCAAGACGCGGTCGAGCGCGGCGACCTCGTCGGAATCGAAGACGCGGGCCGCGCGCTCGAGACGCGCGTGCGCAACGAGGCGAAGACGATCAAGGACAAGTACATCTCGCAGCCGCACACGACGGACTTCGCGCTGCTCTTCCTGCCGACTGAAGGCCTCTACGCCGAAGTGCTGCGCCGCCCGGCATTGGTGGAATCGATGCAGCGCGACCACAAGGTCGTGCTCGTCGGGCCGACCACGCTGGCCGCGATCCTCAACAGTCTGCAGATGGGCTTCCGCACCCTCGCGATCGAGAAGCGCAGTACGGAGGTGTGGCAGCTACTCGGCGCGGTGAAGCAGCAGTTCGGGCAATTCGGGCAACTGCTCGACAAGGTGGACAAGAAGCTGCAAGAGGCGTCGAGCACGATCGGCGAAGCGACGCGCAAGACGCGCTTCATCCAAGGCCGACTCGGCAAGGTGGACGCGATGCCGGAGCACGAGGCGGTCGCACTGCTCCCCGACGGTCCGGAGCCCGGCGCACCGGACTGAGCCCGGAGTAGGATGCGCTCCCAACTCGAGAGGAGCGCAACATGAAGGGCCCCACCAAGGCAGTGACGCTCGACGAGCTGAAAGGCCTCGTCGGCAAAGAACTCGGCGTCTCGGAGTGGACGCTCGTCGATCAAAAGCGCATCGACGCGTTCGCCGACCTGACCGAGGACCACCAGTTCATCCACGTCGACCCCGCCGCCGCGAAGGCGACGCCGATGGGTTCGACGATCGCTCACGGCTTCCTCACGCTCTCGCTGGTGGCGAACTTCGGTTATCAGGTCGTGCCGGGCGTGATCGGCGCGAAAATGGGAATGAATTACGGCAGTAACAAGCTGCGTTTCGTGTCGCCGGTGAAGAGCGGATCGCGGGTGCGGGGGCGCTTCAAGCTGAAGGCGCTCGAGGATCAGGGCGGCGGGCGATGGCTGAGCACCACCGAAGTCACCGTCGAAGTGGAGGGGCAGGAGAAGCCCTCGATCGTCATGGAGTGGCTCGGGATGACGTTCGTTTGAGGCGGCCTGCGTCGTTGCGGGCAGCGCCGCGAGCGCGGGCGGGGGATCGGCTCCGCTCACCCGCTTGGCCGCGTTTGTCGGTGGCGTGCATGGAGCGTGCGCGATTCGTGCGCCGAGGCGTTCGCGCGGCCTGCGCCTGGGGTTCGCTTCGCGACCCCCGCCCGTGCTCGCGGCTCTTGCTTGCGCGAGTCGTGCCATCACGGACTTCATCGACCTCGCGAATTGGGCGCCTCCGCGCGCGAATCTAGTCGTCCGCTTGCAACGAGATGCGTTCGCCCGTCCACCGCATCACCACATCTTCCCCCTGCACGCGTATCCAGTTGAAGTCGCGCAGTAGCTCGCGCGGCGTCACGGGTGCCGCGCTCGCGCGCAGCCCACACGCGTGAGCGAGCACGCCGCACAGCTCCTCCGCGCTGTAGTGCGCGCGTAGTTCGGGTGCGGCGACGGCGCCGTGGAGCTTTGCGAGCTTGTCGCCGCGCGGCTCGAGCAGCAGCAGGTGGTGCCGGAACGTAGGTACCGGCAGCCCTAACAGTTCGCGCAGCGCGACTTGCAGGGGAGTGTGCAGCGCGAGGTCGCGGCCGCGCACGACGCACGTGATGGCGCTCGCGGCGTCGTCGACGACGGAGGCGAGGTGATACGCGATTGCGCCGTCGCGCCTGCGCACGATCGGGTCGCCGAACGCGCGCGTGGGATCGAGCGCCCACACCGCGCCGCTCTCGTCCTGCACGATCACTTCGCGCGAGGGTAGGCGCGCGCGCAGCGGCTCGTCGCTCGCGCGCCAGCCGCCTGCGGGCAGCGCGCGGGCTCTACACGTTCCGGTGTACGCAAAGCCTCCATCAGGTGCGGGCACTCCGCTCGCGCGCAGCGCCGCGCGCGAGCACAGGCACGGGTAGAGCAGCCCGCGCGCGGCGAGCGCGTCGAGCGCAGCCTCGTGGCGCGGGCGAGCCGCGCTCTGGAGCTCGACGGCATCGAAGTCGAGGCCGAACCACGCGAGATCGTCCTGCATGCCCGCGACGAGCTCTGCACGCGAGCGCTCAGGGTCGAGATCCTCGAGGCGCAGGATCACGCGCCCGCCTCGAGAACGCGCATCGAGCCAGCACAGCAGCGCGGCGAGTAGCGTGCCCGGGTGCGCGCGACCCGTCGTCGAGGGCGCGAAGCGTCCGACCTGTTGGGTCATCGCTCGCGCGCCGGCCACACCGTGCACGCCTCAGGCCTAAGCGCTTGGTGCGAATCGTCGCCGCTCGCTCTGATGGCCCTCACGGCTCGGCTCCTCACGTCGCACTCGTAACGGTTCGCTGCGCTACCACGAATTCTCGCGCTCGGCGTGGCGGCGGCAGCTCGCGGCCTCGTAGCATAAGCGCTCACCGTTCGAGGCGCGCTCATGGGAATGCTCGAAGGCACCGTCGGCATCGTCACTGGCGCCGGCACCGGCGTCGGCCGCGCCACGGCGCTCCAAGCTGCGCGCGAAGGTGCGCGCCTGCTCGTCGCTGGCGTGAACCGTGCTGGCGGCGAAGATACGGTGCGCAAGATCGAGAAGGCTGGCGGCGAGGCGATCTTCGTGGTCGCCGACTTACGCCGCGAGGATCACGCCGCCGCGATGGTGCAGGAAGCGCTCGCGGCGTTCGGCCGGCTCGACTGGGCGTGCAACAGCGCCTCGGTCAGCGAGAGCGTGAAGCTGCTCACGGACCTAACAGAAGGCGAGTGGGACGACTTCGTCGGCGTGTCGCTGAAGGGCATCTGGCTGTGCATGAAGCACGAGATTCCGGCGATGATCGACAGCGGCGGCGGCTCGATCGTGAACATCGGCTCGATGGTCGGCGAGCGCGGCATGCCCGGGCTCTCGGCCTACGCCGCGGCGAAGGGCGGTGTGATCGCACTCAGCAAGACTGCTGCCGCCGAGTTCGCTCCGCGCGGTATTCGCGTCAACGTCGTGAACGCGGGCATGATCCGCACGCCCGCGAACGAACGCTTCGAGAAGCTCTCGCCCGAGATCGCGAAGCGCGCGATCGAGAGCCACGCGCTCGGCCGCATGGGCGAGCCCGAGGAAGTTGCGGAGATGGCGGTGTGGCTGCTCTCGAAGCGCGCGAGCTTCGTGACCGGGGAATGCATCGCGGTGGATGGTGGGTCGCAAGTGAAGGCGACGACTTTCCCCGTCGATTGAGAAGATTCGGAGTATCGAGGCGGCGCAGGGGCGAGGGGGCCGGGCGGTCGCGCTTCGGGCCCTTGGCGCGGCGGCGTGCGGCGTTGGGTGGAGGCGGCGCGCGGCGCGTGGGCGTGATGGTGTGCGGCCCCGGTGGTGAGATCCGGGACCTCCGGCGCGACTCGCCCGGCCCCCTCGCCCCTGCGCCGACGGGCACACCCGCATATCTAAGAAGGAGAGGCGAATCGAGAGCGCCATCGAGGCGCTCTCGATTCGCACGGAGCGCTCGGGCGCACACTGGGGCGTGAAGGTGGGAACCGCCGCCGGCCCGATTACTCTGCGCGCCGCATGACCGCCCTCGCTCCCGACCAACTGCTCCGCACGCTCTCCGAAGATGGCAGCGTCTCGGTGCGCGCGTTGATCGGCTCAGAGATCGTGTGCGAGGCGGCGCGGCGGCATGAGACGTCGCCGGTCGCGACCGCGGCGCTCGGCCGCGCGCTGCTCGGTGCGGTGTTATTGGCTTCTCAGGGCAAGGACGCGGAGTTGGTCGAGCTGCGCTTCCGCGCGCGTGGTCCCCTCGGTCACGTGGTCGCGGTCGCCGACGATGCCGGCCGCGTCCGCGGCTATGTCGCGAACCCCGGGCTCGACTTGCCGCTGCGCGCCGGGCACCTCGATCTCTCGAAGGCCATCGGACTCGGCGAGCTCGCCGTCGTGCGCTTCCGGCCCGGTTGGCGCGAGCCCTACACCGGAATCGTGCCGATCGTCTCGGGCGAAATCGCGGAGGACCTCGCGCTCTACCTCACCGAGAGCGAGCAGACACCCTCCGCCGTTGCGCTCGGCGTGTATCACGACGAAGACGGCGCGCCGCGCGCGGCCGCGGGCTTTCTCGTGCAAGCGCTACCCGGTGCAGACGACGAGGTCGTCGAGCAGGTGGAGGCGAACGTGAGCCGGCTGCCGTCGCTCGCGCGGCTCGCGTACGACGGCGCGAGTGCTGCCGATGTCGTCGCGCAACTATTAGGTGGCGTCGGCCGCCGCGATCTCGAATCCTCGTCGCCGCGGTTTTTCTGTGGCTGCGACGGGGAACGCGTGCTGCGCGCGGTCGCGATGCTCGGGCGCCGCGACCTCGACGACGCGATGGACAAGCACGAACAACTCGAAGTTCGCTGCGTTTTCTGCGCGGATCGCTACGCGGTCGATCCAGAGCGCGCGCGAGCCCTGCTGCAGGACGCCTGAGGGAGCCAATAGGGTCTGGCCCCATTGGCTCACGCGGGAGGGAGTTCGAGCGACACTGCGAGCCCGCCGCCTTCCGCATTCGCGACGCCCAGCTCTGCGCCCATCTGCTGCGCGAGCGAGCGCACCAGCGCGAGGCCGATGCCAGCGCCCGGCGCGCTGCGCGTCAGCTCGTCGCCGCGGCGATAGAACGGCTCGAGAATGCGTGCGTGCTCTTCGCGCGGGACGCCGGGGCCGTGATCGCGCACGACGATCGCTACGCCAGCGCCTGCGCGACGACACGCGATCTCGATCTTGGCGGGCTCGCCGCGCCCGTACTTGACTGCGTTGTCGACGAGGTTGAATACGACTTGCAGCAGCGCGTCGCGCTCGAAGCGAACGGGCGGCAGCGCGGGGTCGACACTGAGCTCGAGCGTGAGGCCGTGCTCCGCGGCGTGCGCGCGCAACAGCTCGGCCGCCTCGCGCACCACCGGCCCGACATCGCCGACCTGCAGCGCGACGCTGCGCACGCCCTTCTCGAGTCTCGAGAACTCGAGCACGTTGTTGATGAGCCGGGAGAGCCGCTCGGTCTCCGCTGTGATCGAGCCGTAATACTCGCGCCGCTTCTCGTCGCCGGAAACGAGGCCGTCGCGCAACATCTCCGCGTAGAGCCGAATCGCGGTGAGCGGCGTCTTCAATTCGTGCGAGACCGCCGCCGCGAAGTTGCTGCGCCGCTCGGCGAAGTGCAGCGCGACTGCGGTCATGCGATAGACGGCGAACAGGCCGCCCACGCCTGCAAGCGCGAACAGCGCGGCGAGCCAGCTGACGCTGCGCGCTCCGTCATCGGCGAAGGGCGCGAACGCGAGCTCGGCCCCGAGCGCGTCGAAGGGCTCGGCGAAGCGATGCGTGAACGTGCGCCGCTCGGGCGTCGAAGCTGAGTTCGCGAGCTGCGCGGTCGGGACCAGGCGGATACTTGCGCTCGGAAGTGCGCCGAGACCCTGCGCCGCGCCGGCGAGTACGCGCTCGAGCGACGCGACATCGAGCGCGACTCCCTGGCGGACACCGCGCGTGCCGATCCAGGCGCTTCGTACCAGTAACAACTCTCCGCTCTTCGCGAGCCGTCCGCGCATCGGGTCGACGACGACGCGCACGAGCTCACTGCCGGGCTGCGCGTCTTCGCGCGACGACACGCGGGCCGCGAGCTCGGCGCGAGCAGGTTGTTGCGCGGGGGCGTCTTGCGTCGCGAGATCCGCCTTCGCCTCACCGTTCCCGCTCGCCACTTCGATTGCCGAGTCGCGTTCGTCCTTCAGCTCGCTCCACTCGCTCAGCGCTGGAGGTGCGGCCAGCGCTTCGGCAACGAGCGCCTCGGAGCGCTCACGGGAATCGGTCGCTGCCGTGCTTGCGGCCGGTGCCCCTGCGGCTGCGCGGCCGAGTGAAGGCGGTACCGATGGAGGTGTCTGCGCGATCTGAGACGGCTCGCTCGCGATCGCCTGCTCCTCTACGTACACCCGCTGCTTGCGCTGCTCGCGCTCCTTGGCGCCGGTGTTGAGCTTCGCGAGCGCGTCGTAGGCGTCGCTCTGCGCGCTTCCCGCGTCCTTGCGCTGACTCGCCTGATCGATCGCGGGTATGGGAAATGACGGGTCCATCGAGCGATCGAGATCATCCGCCGCAGCTCTCACGGATTCCGAGGTCGGCGTCGCAGGGATCGCGGGAGCCTCGGTCGGTGGCGCTGGACTCCGGCCGGCCTGCGGCGCGACTCGTGCGACGTTCGGCGCCTCGGTCCGCTTCGCCTTGGCGCGTAGAGGCACCGTCGCGGATGCAGCCGGCGCACCCGGCTTCGTCAACTCGAAGCGCGCACCCTCCTCCGCGACCTCCTTGCCGAGCGCCGCAACCTGCTCTGCCCAGCTCGGCGTCGCCACGCGCCCGTCCGCCTCGATCTGGAACCAGCCGAGCGCGAGTGCGCCCTCCGGCTTCTCCCGTAACGGCGATGCCTCGCTTGCGAAATCATAATCACTAGCCGGCCGCGCCTCCTCTTCCCGTAACAGCTCGCTGAGCGCGCGCTCCATCTCGTCGAAGGCGCGCTCCGCCACCGCGCGTTCCCGCGCCTCGCGTTCGAGCGCGACGCTCGCGAGTGCGCGTTGCACGAGCAAAGCACCCGGCACCGCGAGCGCGATGGCGAGTGCGGCGAACGCGAGGCGGAGGCTCGGGGTCGTCACGCCAGCAGCCGGTAGCCTTCGCCGCGCACGGTCTCGAGCAGATCGCGCGCGGCGCCGAGCTTCTTGCGGAGCTTCGCGACGTGCATGTCGACGGTGCGCGTCTCGAGGTGATCGGCGCGCTCGAGGCGCCATACCTCGCGCAGCAGAGTGCGGCGCGAAACGATGCGCCCGCGCTCCTCCGCGAGCAGCGCGAGCAGCTCGACCTCGCGGCGCGTGAGCGCGGTCTGTTCGTCGCCGTCGCGCGCGGTCAGGCTCGCCGGCTCGATCAGCAGCGCGCCCACGCGAAACGGCGGGATCGTTTCGATCGCGCGCTCGCCAGCGCGGCGCAGCAGCGCGTTCACACGTGCGAGCAGCTGCGCGAGCGAGAACGGCTTCGTGACGTAGTCGTCCGCGCCGACGCGAAAGCCGCGCAGGATGTCCTCCTCCGCGCCGCGCGCCGTGAGCAGCAGGATCGGCAGCCGCGGGTGCGCTGCGCGGAGGCGCTCGCACACGTCGAAACCCGAGATGCCGGGGAGCATCAGGTCGAGCACTACCAGGTCGCTGTTGCCTGATAACCCGAGGCGCAACCCCTCCTCGCCGGTCGCAGCGGCGGCCGCGTCGAAGCCGTGATGCGCGAACACGTCGAGCAACCCGCGCCGAATTGCGGGCTCGTCCTCGACGACCAGAATGCGCAGACTTGCACTCATCGCGTGGAGACTATCGGCGTGTCGCAGCCCGCGGTTGTAAAGGCTTCGTAAACGCGCGCCTCGGGAGTCGTCCCCGCGGCCCCCGCTCAGTACACCCCGGCCAGCTTGCTGTGATCCCAGCTCACGATCTTCTCAGGGCGAATGCGGATGCCCGTGCGCTTCGGCGCGGTACCGCGCACGGCGGTGCGGATGCCTTCGCGCGTCTTGTCGTCGGGATTGTCGAGCGTCTTCGTCGAGACGCGCGTGAGGATGTCGACGACCTGATCGTCGTCGCGAATCAGCTCCGCCTTGCCGTAAATCACGACCCCTTTCAGGCTCGAATACACCGCGCCGCCGCTCTCCACGAGCAGCGAGACGCGCGGGTCCCGCGCGATGTTCGCGATCTTCTGGCTCTTCGTGAATGTCGACATCACGATCGCGCCATCCGGCTCGACGCCAAACCACATCGGCATCGGATGCGGCGTGCCATCTTTGTTGATGGAGGAGATTGTCATCGTTTGCGCTTTTGCGAGGTAGCTGGCGAGCTCTTTCTCGGTCATGCGGATTTGATCACGGCGGGACATCGGGGCTCCTCGGTGCAGGGTGGGCGGGGGTTCACTTCCGCCTTTTTTACTTCGCTTCGGCGTCGAAGACTCCGCCTTCGCTGCGCGCTTCGCTTGCGTAGCTTGGTTCGCGCATCGGAGTCGTGGGGTGGCGGGATTGTTTCTGGCGGTGCCTCGCTGCGTCAATGCGTCGTGCTCGGCCGAGCGCAGAATTGGTGCGAAGCGTTGGCGATTACTCGACGCGGGATTTTGCGCGGGCGAGGAGGCGGGCGTTGGCGGCGCGGAGGGCTTGCTCGGGATCGAGGCCGGCGACTTGGGCTCGGGCTACGAGGGCGAGTAGTTGCTCGCCGAGGGTGGTGTCGTCGAGCGGTTCGTTCGATGCGAGCTCGGGGATCGCCGTGGGCGCCAGATCCGTGAGGCCCTCGCGCTCGGCGCGCCGTAACAGCTTCGCGGCGCGCGTGAGAGCCGGGAGACCGAGCGGCACGTCTTCTAGCGCGGCGACCCGCGTGCTCTGCTTGCCCGCAGCGGCCTGCTTTGCCGCGCGCTCCTGCGTCTTGATGTCTTCCCAGCTCGAGACTTGCTCTTCCGCCGTCTTGATCTCCGCGTCGCTGAAGATCCCCGGATGGCGGCGCACGAGCTTGTCGCTGACGCCGCGCGCGACGGCGTCGAAGTCGAAGTGCCCGGCCTCGTCGGCCATGCGCGCGTGGAACACGACCTGCAGTAACAAGTCTCCCAGCTCATCGCAGAGCGCTGCCATGTCGCCGCTGCGGATCGCGTCCTCGACCTCGTAAGCCTCCTCGAGCGTGTGCTTCGCGATCGACGCGAAGCTCTGCTCGAGATCCCAGGGGCAGCCGTCCTTCGGATCGCGCAGCCGCGCCATGATCGCGAGCAGCCGTGCGATGCCCAGTTCCGTCGGCTTCGAAGCCCGCGCGCTCATCGCAGCACCCGCTTCAAGTACTTGCCCGTGTAACTCTCAGGGCTCCTCGCCACTTGCTCGGGCGTGCCGAGCGCGACGATGTGTCCGCCCCCGTCGCCGCCTTCCGGGCCGAGGTCGATCACCCAATCCGCGCAGCGGATCACGTCGAGGTTGTGCTCGATCACGACCACGGTGTTGCCTGCGTCGACGAGGCGTTCGAGCACCGCGATCAGCTTCTTCAAGTCGTCGAAGTGGAGGCCCGTCGTCGGCTCGTCGAGGATGTAGAGCGTGCGGCCGGTCGCGGTGCGCGAGAGCTCGCGCGCGAGCTTGATGCGCTGGGC
>JANNKN010000730.1:0-1604 GCA_031396315.1 Deltaproteobacteria bacterium | reverse complement strand
TCGCCGATCAGCGGCAGGTTGCCGCCGGCGTCGAGCAGCGAGGCGAGGAAATCGAGCATCGCCTCCAGGCGCTGCTCGTAGGCCTTCGAGAAACCCTGCCCGTTCGCCCGGCCGGCGACCAGGCACAGCAGCAGCGCGTCGAGGGCGAAGCGCTGGCAGCCCACCGCCTGCTCGCGGTCGAAGAAAACGTCGCCCCCGAGGCCCAGGTTTTCGTGCATTTCGAGCCTGTTTTCGTCTCGCTCGAACGGGGTTTCTGGCCGCGATCCTCGAGCAGAAAAAATCTTCTGAAAGACCCTGTCGAGGGGGCAATCGGCCCGCTATCTTTTTCCGACCTTGATCACTGGAACTGGCCCGCTTCGGCGGGTTTTCTTATGAAACCGATTTTCGCCTTAGATTCGCAGATGGGTCCGCAACCGATTCCGGGGAGCCCGCTGCCGTCGCGCGGCTTCACACGCGCGGCGTCCTGCTGGACGATCGCGCCCGCTCCTCCCCACGCGCGCCGACGTCTCCGCTAGGCAACTCCACCTCAGCGTGACCGAGGTCGCGCTGAGCCGGATGCCGCGGCCCGTCGGCTTCGCCGGTCGCCTGCGTGAGTTGTTCGCGCTCGGAGCCGCGGCGCACGTCGCGTACCAGCGCGAGGCGCTTGCAAGCGTCGCGGGCTTCGAGGCCGAAGTCGCGGTACGCGGCGAGCGGGAGCGGGCAGGCTGGCGCGTCACCCTCGGCGGCCGCTGCGACGGGCTCCGGCCCGATGGCGAGCGCGCGGGCTGGGTCGTCGAAGAGCTGAAGCACGTGGCGCGCGGCGCGCCGAGCCGCGCAATCCGAGAAGCCGCGAGCGTTCAAGCTTCGCTCTACGCGTGGATGTTGGAGGGCGTGCGCGCCGAGCGCTTCAGCGCGGAGCTGGTGTGGCTTGCGAGCGGCGGCGTCGCGGCGCGCGAGCCCGCCCTGTTCTCCCGCGAAGCCATGCTCGCGTGGCTCGATGACGCGATAGACCGCGCGATTGCCGAGGCCGTCGCGACGCACGAAGAATTTGCGCGGCGGCGAGCGGTTGCCGCGAGCGTGCCCTTCCCGTTCGCGGCGCTGCGCCCCGGACAAGCGGAGATCGCCGCTACCACAGAGCGCTCGCTCGCTGCGCGCGAGCACCTGCTGCTCGAAGCGCCCACCGGCCTCGGCAAGACGGCCGCGGTGCTCACGGTCGCGCTGCGCTTCGCGCTCGCGAACGACTTGCGGTTGGTCGTGCTGACGAGCCGCACACTCCAGCAGCGCCTCGCGCTCGACACGCTGCGCCGCATCGCTCCGCCCGGCGTTCGCGTCGCCGCTCATCTCCGGAACAAAGCGGCGATGTGCGCGACGGGCGAGCTGAAATGCCATGACGAAGTGTGCGGCTTCGTCCGTACCCATCGCACCGCGGTGGCGGAGCACGGCCTCTTTGCGCGCGCGTTCGAAGGCGGCATCGCGACTCCGGATGAAGTCTTCGCGCTCGGCGAACGCCACGGTGCCTGCCCGTTCGAGCTGATGTCCGAGGTGGCTCGCGGCGCGTGCGCGACGGTCGCCGACGCGAACTACGCGTTCGACCCGGTGGTTGCGCTGCCCGAGCTGCGCGACCC
>JANNKN010000716.1:0-5296 GCA_031396315.1 Deltaproteobacteria bacterium | reverse complement strand
GACGTGCGCGAGAGCACGCTGCGCACGCTGCTGAACGGCAAAGTCGTACAGGAAGGCAAAGTCTCCGAGATGACCTTTCCGATCGACTACATCCTCGCCGACCTGTGCCGCCACATCACGCTGCTGCCGGGCGACATCGTCCTAACAGGTACGCCCGCGTACTCGCGGCCGATGCAGCCGGGCGACACGGTCGAGGTCGAGGTGACGGGGCTCGGGAAGCTCATCAATCGCGTGATCGAAGTGCCGGCGCCCAAGCACGCGGTCGGGCATCAACCCACGGACACCAAGACCGTGCGCTCCGTCGCGCTCGGGAGTGACTCGCGCAAAGGCCCGGCTGAGTGAGCGGCGCCTTCATCCGCAACCTCTGGTACGTCGCGGCATGGAGCCACGAGCTCGGCGCCGACGCGCCGATCTCGCGCACGATCATCGGCGAGCCCGTGGCGCTGTACCGGAAGCGTGACGGATCCGTCGTTGCGCTCGAAGACCGCTGCCCGCACCGCCACGCGCCCCTCTCACTAGGGCGCATCGAAGCCGACGACCTGCGCTGCATGTATCACGGCCTGCGCTTCGGCAGCGATGGCGTGTGCCGCGAGATGCCCGCGCGCGCGGAGCCGCCGCGGATCGCGGCGCGCACGTTCCCCGTGGTCGAGCGCTGGAGCTGGATCTGGGTGTGGATGGGGGACGCCGCGCGCGCCGATGCCGCGCTGATTCCCGAGGCGTTCGGCCTCGACGACCCGCGCTGGACGATGCGCGCCGACGTGATGGACTACGACGCGAACTACGAGCTGCTCAACGACAACCTGTGCGATCTCTCGCACCTCGACTTCTCCCACGAAACGACGCTCGGCGGCTCGAGCGGCGTGAAATGGTCGCACGAGCTGCCGCGCATCACCCCGCGCGAGGACGGCCTCTTGATCGAGCGCTGGTATCCGGACTCTCAGCTCGCGCCGGGGCGGCCCGCGCGCGTCGATGCGCTGAACCGCTACCGCTACCTGCTGCCGGGCCTGTTCCTGATGACCACCGCCTGGTACCCGCTCGGCGCCGCCGAACGCTGTGATTACGGCGTGCCCGACGAGAAGCCGCTCTCGCACCGCGCCGAGCAGCAGGCCGTGACGCCGATCTCCGAGAAACGCTCGCGGTACTTCTACGCGACGGGCTTCGCCGCACTGCAAGCGCGGCCGGAGCTGGTCGAGGGCATCTTCGCGATCGTGAACGCCGCCTTCGCTGAGGACAAGCGCATCATCGAAGGCCAGCAGCGCATCTGGGATCTCACGCCGCCCGAGCGGCGCATGGGGTCCGGCCCGCACGACGCCGCGCCGCTCGCGTTCCGGCGCTTGATCGCGAAGCGGATCGCCCAAGAGAGTGGAGAAGTGCGCTCGGCCTGAGCGAAGCTGGCGCCGAGGTGCCGAGATGACGGTTGCGGAGCGAGAGATGCGCGCGTGGCGAACGCACGAGTACGGCGCGCCGCGCACCGCGCTGCAGCTCGACACGGTGCCGGTGCCGACGCCCGGCCCTGGCGAGCTGCTCGTGCGCGTGCAGGCGATTCCGCTCAACCTGAACGATCTCGAGCGCATCACCGGCGGCAACATGATGGTGCGGCACGAGCTGCCGTATGCGCCTGGCATGGAGGTGTTCGGCGTCGTCGAGTCGGCCGGGGCGGGCGCGGAGGCGCGCGTCGGCCAACGCGTCGCGGCGATGACGAAGGGCGCCATCGGCGGCTACGCCGAGCGCGCGATCTGCCCCGCGGTCTCGGCGTTCGAGATGCCCGCCACGCTGCCGCTGCCGGGCGCCGCCGCGCTCTACTTCCCGTTCCACCTCGCGTGGCTCGGGCTGTTCGACCGCGCCGAGTTGAAGGCCGGCGAGAGCGTGCTCATCCACGCCGCAGCGGGCGGCTCGGGCAGTGCCGCGGTGCAGCTCGCCGCGAACGCCGGAGCACGCGTGTTCGCGACGGCGGGCTCGCCCGAGAAGCTGAAGCTGTGCCGCGAGCTCGGCGCCGAGGTGGCGATCGATTATTCGCACGAGGACTTCGCCGCGATCGTGATGGAGAAGACTAACAACCGCGGCGTCGACGTGGTGTTCGACAACGTCGGCGCGGCGGTCTACGAGAAGTCGCTGAACTGCACAGCCTACAACGGTCGCTACTTGATGATGGGCTTCGCGTCCGACAAGACCGTCGCCGACGAGAAGTTCCTGGTGCCGCGCCGCGTGCTGCTCGGAAACCTGAAGCTGTGCGGCGTGCTGCTCGCGTACGCGCCGGAGGCGGTGGCGCCGCTGATGAAGAAGGGCCTCGGCTGGAACTTCGTGCCGACGTCACTCGGTGAACGCATCACGCGCGAGGTCGCGGCGGGAGTCACGGCGGGCAAGCTGAAGCCGGTGGTCGGCCGCGTTGCGAAGTTCGAGGAGATCCCCGACGCGATCGCGTCGCTGGCGAATCGCGAGACGATGGGTCGCACGATCGTGATGCTCGGCTGAAGCGGCGGGCGCGAGCCGCTGCGCGAGGCGAGGAGCGACCGATGACGTTGCGCACTTCGGACGCGCCTCTTGCCGCGCGCGCGAGTGCGCCTCGCTGGTGCGTGCTCGGCTTCGGCTTCCGCCCGTTCTTTCTGGCCGCTTCGATCGCGGCGGTTGCGCTCATGCTCGCCTGGCTCGCCGCGCTGCGCGGCGTGCTCGCGCTCGACGTCGCGTGGCACGCGCACGAGATGACCTTCGGCTTCGCGACCGCCGTGATCGCCGGCTTCCTGCTCACCGCCGTGCAGAACTGGACGAGCGCGGAGCGACTCGGCCCTGCGCCGCTCGCCGCCCTCGTCGCGCTCTGGGCCACGGGCCGCGTCGCGCAGTGGCCGGCGCTCGCCGACCTCGCGGGCAGCGCAGCGTCGGCTCTCGATCTCGCGTTCTTGCCAGCCCTCGCGCTCGCGATCGGCGCCCCGATCCTGCGCACCCGCAATCGCAGAAATTACGGCGTGCCAGTGATCCTCCTCGCGTTGGCCGCGGCGCACGCGCTGCAGCACGCGGGCCTCGCGGTGCCAGGCTGGGTAACCGCGCTCGGCGTGCTCGCGCCAACAGCCGGCGTGCACGCCATCGTGCTGCTCGTGATCGTGATCGGCGGTCGCGTGACGCCGGCGTTCACCGCGAACGCGCTGAAGGGCACCGCCGTCGTGCGCGCGAGCGATGCGCGCGATGTGGCCGCGATCGCGAGCGGCGCGCTCGCGCTGACGGTCGCCTCGCTCGCGGCTGCACCGCCCGTACTCGTCGCCGGGGCGGCGGCGCTCGCAGCACTGCTGAACGCGGCACGCATGGTGGGCTGGGCGACGCGCGCGACGCGGCGCGATCCGCTGCTCTGGATTCTGCATGCGGGCTACGCGTGGATCGTCGCGGGACTCGCGCTCACGGCGCTCGCCGCGCTCGCGCCTGGCCGCGTCGCTCCGACCGTCGCGCTGCATGCCTTCGCCGTCGGCGCGATCGCCACCATGATTCTCGGCATGATCTCGCGCGTGGCGCTCGGGCACACGGGCCGCCCGCTCGTGCTGCCGCGCGGAATGCGCGTCGCCTTCGCGGCGATCGTGCTCGCTTCGCTCGCGCGCGTCGCGATCCCGCTGCTCGCGCCCACCGCGATGGCGCTCGCGTGGGAAATCGCGGGCGCGCTGTGGTGCCTCGCGTTCGGGCTGTACGCGATCGTCTACTTCGCGATCCTCGTATCGCCGCGGCCCGACGGCCGCCCGGGGTGAAGCGCGGGAGCATTCCCGCCAACGCTGCGAGACTCTGCCGCCGCAGCGTCGGATGCGCGGCGCGGCGCGCTCAGGCGAAGCGCACGTACGGGAAGTCGAGCGCTCGATCGTGGATGCGCTGACTCGGCGGCGCGATCCAGCTCGCGACCTGCCCAGGCTCGCGCACCATGCGACCCTCGACGGCCGCTAGCCACGCGTGATCGCTCGCGAGCGGCAGCTGCGCAGCGACGGCTTCGCGATTCGGCGCCGCGGCGCCGCTCGGCAGCCAGTGCGAGCCCGCGAACGGCCCGATCTTGCGGTTGAAGCGCGGGCTCGGCAGCGAGAGGCGTGCGCCGAGGCCGGCGGCCGCGAGCACGTCGTTCCAGCGCGACACGGATTTCTCGCACTCGCGCGCGTAGGCCTCCAGCAGCAGCGCGTTGCCCGCGCGACGCAACGGCACGTCGCTGCGCTCGATGGCGCCGCTCGCACTCGGGGTCTCGATCGCATGGGTGCCCTCGAGCAGCCGGTGGTCGGCATAGTTTCCGGGCCGGGATTCCTGATAACGCCCCTTCAGTCCCGCGCCGAACGACGCTGCGGCATTCGACGAGTCGGGACTGCCGAACAGGTCGAGGCTCTCGCTGAACCAGTGGTTCACGAAGCGCTGGATCAGCGGCAGATCGATGCCACCCAGGGCGCGCGCGTCCTCGTTCGGGTCGCGCTTCATCAGCTCCGCGGTGCGCGCGAGGACGCGCCGGACGCCGAGCTCGCCGACCGAGAGGTGGTGCGCCTCTTCCGTGAGCATGAAGCGGCAGCTGCGCGCGAGCGGGTCGAAGCCAGACTCGGCGAGCGACGCGAGCTGATACTTGCCGTCGCGGTCGGTGAACGTCGCGAACAGAAAGAAGTCGAGCCACGTCGAGATCGGGCGGTTGAACGCGCCGAGAATGCGCGGGTGATCGCCGGCGCCGCTCTCGCGCTCGAGCAGGGCCTCCGCCTCCTCCCGCCCGTCGCGTCCGAAGTGCGCGAACAGCAGGTAGACCATCGCCCACAGGTGGCGCGCTTCCTCGACGTTCACCTGGAGCAAGTTGCGCAGGTCGTAGAGCGAGGGCGCGCGGGCGCCGAGCGCGCGCTGCTGCTCGACGCTCGCAGGCTCCGTGTCTCCCTGCGTGACGACCAGGCGGCGCAGCGCCGCGCGCAGCTCGCCCGGAACTTGCTGCCAGGCGGGCTCGCCGAGTGCGTCGCCGAAGGCGATCCGGCGATCCGGCTCCGGCGGCGCGAGGAAGATTCCCCAACGATAGTCGGGCATGCACACGTAGTCGTAGTGGGCCCAGCCGTCGCGATCGACGCTCACCGCGGTCCTCAGGTAGATCTCGCTCTCCTGCAATCCCTCGGGCCCGCGTGCGCGCCACCATTCCAAGAACTTCGGCTGCCAGGCTTCGAGCGCGCGCCGCAGGTTCGCGTCGCCCGCGAGGCCGACGTTGTTGGGAATTTTCGCGTCGAGGTCGACGTGCATGGAAATCCTCCCTGGAGGTGGGCTCAAGTCCGCAGCCAATCGAGCTTGGCGCGCTCGGGCCGGCCGTAGGCCCGCAGCGCGC
>JANNKN010000667.1:0-12646 GCA_031396315.1 Deltaproteobacteria bacterium | reverse complement strand
GAAGGAAGCGATGCGCCTCTACGCGCAGCTCGAGACGAAGGCCGACGTGTGCATCGGCTGCGCCGCGCCATGTCTCGGGAGCTGCCCGGTGGGGATCGATATCCCGACGCGCACGCAGGGCGCGCACGCGCTGCTCACGCTCGCGTAGCGCTTCGCGCAGTCTCGATCCTTCGCGCCAGCTCGACGTCGCTCTTCGTGATGCCGCCCGCATCGTGCGTCCAAAGCACGATCGCGACGCGGTTCCAGACGTTCGACCAATCGGGATGGTGATCGAGCTTCTCCGCTTCGATCGCGACGCGCGTCATGAATGCGAACGCTGCGGCGAAATCGGCGAAGGTGAGTGCGCGATGCAGCTTGCCGTCGCGTAGCTCCCAGCCCGGCAGCTCGCGCAGCGCCGCGGCGAGCTCGTCGGCTGTGAGCAAAGGCCGCGGCACGTCCGTGCTGCTCAGCTCTCGTGAATGGCGCGCACGAAGGCATCGTGCAGCGCGCGACGAATCGTCGCGTTGTCGGCTTTGCCGTACTTCGCGCGAAACGCCTTCACGGGGATGATGCCCTTCGCCATCGAGCGGTGGCCGCCGCCGATGCCGAGCCCCTCGACGACCCCGCGCACGACTTCTCCCGCCGCGCGCACGTAGCCGACGTTGCGCACCGAGAACACGAGATCGCTGCCGACGATGCCCGCCGCAATCGACCACTCGGTGCCTTCGGCCTGCAGACCGAGGTCCGCGACCTGCGGGATCACGTCTTCGCGGACGCGCCCGAGCGCGAGCAGGTGGATGCCTTCCTCGACGCGCGTGGTCGCGAGCGCACGGCCGAGCGCGCGCAGGCCGTCGAGCGGCAACGCGGGGCGCTCGATGCGCCGTAACAAGGCCGGGCTGTGTGTGGCGTGCACCGCGGCGAACGCTTCGATGTCGTGGGTCGCGGTGTCGCGCCCGAGCAGCTGCGTGTCGCTCTTGATGCCGTAGAGCAGGCCCGTCGCGAGGCGTGGCCGGATCTCGAGCCCAGCCGCAGTGAGGTACTCGGTGAGGATCGTCGAGGTCGCGCCATAATGAGTGCGGATGTCGCGGATCTCGGCGTCCCAGCCGCTGCGCTCCGGGTGATGGTCGATCACGAGGTCGACGTTCTGCAGCCGATCCGGAATCGGATCGCCAAACACGTTGGGCTGCACGTCGACGAGCGCAATGCCGTCGAACTCGTCGAGCTGGTCGAGATCGATCGTGCGCACCTCGACGCCGAGCGCCTGAAGCATCGCGACGTTCTCGGGCCGCTTCGCCTCGCCGAACGAGACGAGCGGCGCGGTGGGAGATTTTCTCCCTAACAGCGCGCGCAGCGCGAAGCCGCAGGCGATGCCGTCGGGATCCGGATCCGGCTGCAACAAGATCGCGATCTTCTCGCGCTGCGCGAACAGGCGCTGGATCTGCGCGACGCGGTGCAAGTTCGTCAGGTGCTGGAACTCGCGGTCGATGTCGTGGCGGATGCCATCGCGCAGGCCCGTCAGCCGGATGCAGAGATGCATCGGCAGCTCGCCGGGCTGCAGATGATCCGAGCAGACGAGGATCGGCACGGTCGGCAGTGCAGTGCCGATCACCGCGACGGCGTTGCGCAGCCACACCGGATCGTCCGCGATCACCGCGAACTCGTCGCCTTCGCTCGCACCGAGCCGTTCGAGTCCGTCGGGCGTGAACGGATGCCCGAGCGAGCGGAAGCCTGGCGGCCGCGCGCGCCCTTCGCCCTCGCGCGGCACGAAGACGAGCTCCTCGTCCTTGCCCGCGAGGATCTGCGCCCACTCGCGCGCCAGAAGCGCGCCGTCGCACACGATGAATCGTCTACCCAAAGTTCGAATCGTCTCCGCGAAGCCCGGGGTGAGCGCCGAGCCGTGGCTTCGGGGGTCGCATTCTAACGGTGCGTTTGCGCGAGTTCGCGTGCGTTTTCTCACGGAGGAGTGGGGCGGCCGTCGGCAGGCCGTGACTCGACGCCGACCGGAGGTGGCGCTCCCGGTCTGGCTCGTTCGCGGAGTTCGCCAGCATTTTCAATGCCTTGAGGGAGTCGCTGCGCCCGCGAGGGAGCACCGGTGGTTCGCGCCCCGCTGGCCGCCTATAGAGCGGCCGATGACGCAGCGGATCTTCGTGGGCGACGTACAGGGCTGTGCGGACGAGCTTCAAGAGCTCGTCGACCGCGCCCATGCCGAGTTCGGCGGCGACTTCGAGCTCCTTTTCACTGGCGATCTCGTGAATCGCGGGCCCGCGAGCTTCCGAGTGCTCGAGTGCGTGCGCGGATTACAAGACGCTGGCCGCGCGCGCAGCGTGCTCGGCAACCACGATCTCTGGCTGCTCAGCGTCGCGAACGGCGTCGCGCCGCCCGCCACCGGCGACACGCTCGACGAGCTGCTGGCTCGGCCCGACGCCATGGACTGGATCGACTGGCTGCGCCGCCAACCGCTGCTCATCGAGGGCGCGCTCGGAGCGAATCGCTTCGCGCTCGTGCACGCGTCGCTCGCGCCAGAGTGGTCGCTCGCAGACGCAATGCGCGCGGCGGATGCGCTGTCCGCGGTACTCGCTGACACCGACCGCGCCGCTGTGCGCGCATTCCTCGGCGACGTGCACGCGTTCCGTCGTGCGCGAAAGCGCGGCGAACCGGGTGCGCCCGAGCTCGACGCGCTCGGTCGCTTGATCTCGGCGCGCGCGGCGACTCCCGCCGGCGGCTGGTCCGAGCGCCTGCCCGAGCAGATCGCGGGCGGGGAGCCTTGGCACGCTGCATGGTCGCGTGCCGGGCATGCGTTCGGCGTCATCTACGGGCATTGGGCGCTGCAGCGCCTGCACGTGGCGCCGCGGCTGCGTGGGCTCGACACAGGCTGCGTGCATCACGGCAGTGGCGTCGACGGCTTCCTCACCGCGTGGCTCCCGGACGAGCGCGCGAGCGACCCGTTCGCGCTGCCGGACGCGCGCTTCTGGCACGTGCCGGCGCGGCAGCGCTACTGGCGCTGAGGCGCGCTACACGCGCCGGTGCGCCGGAGGCCTAGGCGCCGCCGGCGGCGGGAGCGCGGCGAGGCCCTCGTGAGCGAGGGCGCGCAAGAGCCTCGAGTCGCTCGCCGCCCAGCTGGCGTACACGCGCGCAATCACCGCGAGATCGGCGCCGGCGTCGAGCAGCGCCGGCAGCGCCGTCACGAGCGCGCGCGCTTCGGCGTCGCTCGCGATGCGCAGGATTTCGCTTGGGTCGCCGGCGAGCACGTAGGGCGAGCGGTCGCCGCGCAGAAAGAGCAACGCGCGATCGCCCTTCACGAGCAGCGGCGGCCGGAGCGGCGAGCGCTTCAACTCGAACTCCGCTGGCACTGCACCGCGAATCGCGGTGCCCTTCGCGAATGCGATGCGGCCCGCATCGGAGCGCACCACGACGCCGATCGCGATCTTCTCGGCCTCCGCAGCGCGCTGATGCAGGGGGCGCATGAGCGGCGGGATCGCGTGCGGCGCCTGCGCATGGGCAGCGGCGCCTCCCAACACCGAGCCTACGAGCGCGACCGTAATCATCCGCAGCGCGCGCTTCCGGTGCATCGCTTCACGCTACGCCTTGCGGCTGCGGGCGTCAGCGCCAGCTCCGCCACAAGGCGCGCGCAATGCGCTAACGAGACGTCGCACGAGGCGGCCGAGCGGCGCCCAGCAGCCGGAGACCCAGCGCCAGATGGAGCCTCGACTGACTCGCTGGCTGCTTGCGTGCCTCGCACTCGGCGCCGTCTTCCTCGCAGTGGCGAGCAGCCTCGCGTCGCATCCTGCGCTCCCGATCTGGGAGGCCGAGGGGCTCGCGCTGCTCCGCAACGCAGGCTTCGCGCTGCTCGCCGCCGCAGGGCTCGGCTTCGCGTTTCGCGCGCCGCTCGCCCGCGTGCTTGCGGATGGCGACGCGCTGGACGCGCTCGCGAGCCCACGCGCGCAGCTGTTTTGGATCAGCTTCGCCGCGCTCTTCATCGAGGTGATGCTGATCCGCTACTGCAACGCGCAGCTGCGGATCTTCGCGTTCTACAAGAACGTGCCGCTGATCGCGTCGTACGTCGGGCTCGGCGTCGGCTGCCACTTGTCAGGGGGGCGGCCGCGTCACGCGCTCGCATTCCTGATGTGGCTGCTGCCGTTCGCGCTCTTTCTCGCCGCTGGCGCTGGCGCGATCGACGGGCTGCTCGGCAACTGGGCAGCGTTCGGCAGCAGCGAGCACTTGCTCGGCGACGTCGTGGTCGGCGAAGCGAGCGCACAGGATGCGCTGGTCGGCCAGCTCTACGTCGGCGCGTTCTGCGTCGCCGCGTTCCTCGTGGTGGGCGGGCTGTTCCTCTGGCTCGGGCAGCTGTTAGGCGCCGCGCTCGAGCGCGTGCCGCGCTTGCCGGCATACACACTGAACCTCGCGGGCAGCCTCCTCGGTGTGCTCGCGTTCGCGGCGCTCAGCATGCTCGAGACGCCGCCCTGGGTGTGGTTTGCTGCCGGCCTCGCGCCGCTCGCGCTGGTGACGACGCGCGGCAAGCAGCGCGCCGCCGCGCTCGCGCTGGCCGCGGCGTGCGCCCTGGCCGTGGCCTTCGCCGCGGGCGGCACGATCTGGTCGCGCTACCAGAAGCTGGTCGTGGTGGAGCTGCCGCCCGAGCCCGGCGCGCGTGCCGGAAAGCCTGCGTTCCTGATCCTGATCTCGGACGTGTTTTATCAGGTTGCGATGGATCTCCGGCCCGAGGCCCGCGCGCCTGGCGAGCCGAGCCCGTTTCCGCACTACGACGCGATCTACGCCGCGCTGCCCGGGCCGCCGGGCCGCGTACTGATCGTCGGCGCGGGCAGCGGCAACGACGTCGCCGCGGCGCTGCGCGCCGGCGCCACCCACGTCGACGCGGTCGACATCGATCCCGCGATCGTCGAGGCCGGGCGGCGAGTGCATCCCGAGCGCCCGTACTCGGATCCGCGCGTCGACATTCTGATCGACGACGCGCGCGCGGCGTTCCGCAAGCTGCCGGCAGCCTCTTACGACGTGGTCGTGTTCGGCTTGCTCGATAGCCACACGCAGCTCGGCGTCTCGAGCGTGCGGCTCGACAACTACGTGTTCACGCTCGAGAGCCTCGAATCCGCGCGGCGGTTGCTCCGACCCGGCGGGCATCTGGTGATCACGGCGGCGACCTTTCGCGGCTGGTTCCGCGATCGCTTCGGGGCGATGATGCGTGCCGTCACGGATGGGCCCGTGCGCGTGATTCAGGCCGGCAATTGGTTCACGTTCATCGGCCGAGCCGGCGCTGCGAACGCCCAGACCGCGCCGCTCTCGCCCGAGGCCCGCGCAGCGCTGCCGACAGACGACTGGCCGTTCCTGTATTTGCCCGAGCGCGGCGTGCCACGCGCATACCTCGTCGCCGTGGCCGGCCTGGTCGCCGCCTCGCTGCTGCTGCTCTGGCGCGGCGGCGTGCGGCCCGCGTCCGCGTCGTTCGAGAACGTTCACCTGTTATTGCTCGGCGCCGCGTTCCTGCTGATGGAGGTGAGCGCGATCAACCGGCTCGCGCTGCTGTTCGGCACGACCTGGATCGTGTCGGCGGTGACGATCGCGCTCGTGCTCACGCTCAGCATGAGCGCGAACGCGCTCGTCGCGTCGGTCGGGCGTGCGCCCTACGCGCTCGCCTATGCGCTGCTGTTCGCTGCGCTGCTCGCGAGCTTTACGATCGACCCGGCGATCGTGCTCGGCAAGAGCGCGCTCTGGTCGCTCGGACTCGGGTTGTTGCTGCTCTCGCCGGTGTTCTTCGCGGGCCTGATCTTCTCGCGCTCGTTCGAGGCCGCACGCGCGGCGGGCCCCGCGTTCGGCTTCAACATGCTCGGCTCGGCGCTCGGCGGCTGGATCGAGTACTCGACCATGGCCGTCGGCGTTCGCGCGCTCGTGCTCGTCGCGCTCGCGTTCTATGCGGCGTCGCTGCTGGCGCTGGTCGCCGCGCGCCGAACGCAGCCCGCGCGCTGAGCCGTCATTCGCGCAGCGCCTCGCCGCGCTCGTAGCGCGCGAGGTCTTTCGCGAGCTCGCGCGCGAGCGACACTTGTCCCGACGCGCTGAGCCGTTCGAGCAGTGGCGCCGCGAGGGCGCGCGCCTCGTCGAAGCGCCCGAGCGCAGCGAGTGCGGCGGCTTCGGCGCGCACCACGCGCGGTCCGCGTGGCTCGATCTCGCGCGCGCGCGCGAGCGCTTCGCGCGGTGCGCGCACGGCATCATTCGCGCTGGTGGCGAGCAGCCATGCGAGCTGCAGCGAAGCTTCGCGCCGCGTCGTCTCGTCCGTGGCCTCGCTCGCGCGCGCAGCGCGCAGCAGCCGCGCGGCCTCCGCGGGCTGCTCGCGCAGTGACAAGCCCGCGAGCCGCACCCTCACGTCCACGCGCTCCGGTGCGAGCGTGAGCACGCGGCGTAAGCGCGCGGCGGCGTCGCTCGCGCGCCCGACCGCTTCGAGCGCTGCCGCAGCGAACAGCTGGGCCTCGACCTGACGCGGCGCAAGCTCGGCGGTGCGCTCGGCGTGACGCAGCCCGGGTTCGGCTTCGCCCAGCGCGAAGTGCGCTACCGCCAGATCGAGGTGCGTTGCAGACTGGTCTTCCTTGATCGCGAGCGCGCGTTCGCTGAAGCCGATGCCCTCGGTGAAGAGCGCGCGTGCGTGCGCGGCTCTGCCGGCTTCGAGCTCCGCCTGCGCTTCTCGGATCAGCTCGGTGCCCACCAGCGCGACGCACAGATAACCGCCCGGGTTGTGCGCGATCGAGTGCCGGTAGAGCGTCTGCGCGTCTCGGAAGTGCGAACTCTGATTCCACGTGAGCGCCGCGAGCACCAGCGCGACTGTGGCCGAAGCCGCAGCCCACGCCCGTTCGTTCCGTAACAGCTGCGCCGCGCCGCCGATCGTGCAGGCGATCACGCCGAGCGACGGCAGGTAGGCGAAGTGGTCCGCGACGAACGAGTAGATCATCGGGTAGAAGTCGATCAGCCCGAGCGCGGGGAAGAGTGAGCCCGCATAGAACGCGAGCGCGAGTGGAGCGCCGCGCCAACCGCGCCGGTACGCGAGCAGCAGCGCGATCGCGAGCGCCGCCACGACCGCGACGGGCCAGTAGGCGGCGAGCTCTGCACCTTGGATCTCCCAGCGCGGATGGCAGAACAGCAGGCGCTCCGGCACGAGTAGTTTTTGCGCATAGAAGAGCAGCGCGCGCGAGGCGATCAGGATCCGCTCTGCGAGCGTGAAAGCGAACTCCGCGCCGCGCGCGCCGACGAGCTCGCGCTCGAGGAAGGCCGTGTTGAGTGCGAGCGCGATGCCGAGCGCGAACAGCGGCGCGAGCGGCGCGAGCCGCCGCGGCGAGAGCGCGCCGCCCCCCCAGGCGAGCATCAGCACGAGCGCTGCGGGCAGCGTGCTCGTCACGGATTTGCTGAGCAGCGCGAGTAGGAAGAGCGTGAGCGCGAACGCGTAGCTGCGCCAAGCGCGCGCATCCGCCGCGCCCGCTGCGAACGACTGCTCGCGCCCGCGGTCGAAGCGCACATAACAAATCGCCGCGGCGAGATAGAACGCGCCGGAGAGCGTGTTCTTCAACTCCATCACCCACGCCACGGATTCGACGTGCAGCGGATGCAGCGCGAACACGGTCGCGATCGCTCCGGCGCCGCGCACGCCGAGCTCACGCAGCAGCCGCCACGCGAGCAGCGCGTTCAGGCCGTGCAACGCGAGGTTCACGAGGTCGTAGCCGAGCGTGTTCAGTCCAAAGAGCTGGTACTCGAGCCAGAACACGCTGAACGTGACGGGATAGAACTGCGGTGTGTGGCCGGGAATCCAGATGCGGACGAGGCCGGCGAGATCTCGGAGGACCGCGTTGTCGACGACATGCGCATCGTCGTCCCAGAGGAAGCCGCCGCCGAGGGACGGCCAGTACGCAGCCAGCAGCAGCGCGGCGATGAGCGCGGGAGCGAGCGATGCGAGCGTGCCGCGCCGGTGCATGCGCGGAGATTGCCGCAGGCCCGGCGCGTGCGGGCGGCGGCGCTCTTCCGACGGGAAAGCGAGTTGTCGTCGCGTTTCCTCGACACATAGACTGAAATCGAGTCACTACGTCGATCGCAAGCTGGTGCGTGGCTTGCCCCAGGAGCAGAGTCATGCGCCACCACTCGACCCTTGGGGCGCTAGCTCTCGCGCTTCTTCTCTCGAGCGCGGCGCCGGCATCGAGCGGAACGTTCGATCACTTCGCCGGCTCCTCGCTGCCTTCTGCATTCAGGCCGAAGACGGCGGGCGGAGGCGCGATTTGCGCCGCAGGCAAGCTCGTCGCAGGCCCTGGCGGTTGCTCGGCCGCGGCTCCTGGCAGATCTGAACTGGAACACGTCACGTCCGCACCGGCGGATGTCTCGGCCATCGAGTACGCGCCGCTACTCGACAAGACCCGCAGCCGAACGGTGTGGATCACGCTCCGTACGCTCTCCGGCACCTCGACGGTCTGGCTCCTCGATGCACCCGCAGGCGTGCCTGCAGGCGGCTATACGACGGCCGCCCTCGATGGCGCATCCGGCGTCGCCCTATCGCGGGTGCAGGTGACCTCCACGAAGGTCGTGATCGCGCGCTTCGACGCGTCGTCTTCGCGGGTGCGCAGCGAGTGGAACGCGAGCAATGACACCTGGGGCACGCCCGCGAAGAGTGCCGCAACGGCCGCGCTCGATACCTACCTCACGCTCGGGCTCGAGGTCGATGGTGCCCTCCAGCGCTACCGCTGGCACGTGATCGGCGCTGCGGGAACTACTTCCGGACCCCCCAACTATGGGCTGTATCAGTCGGCGATGACCGATTGGGTCGCCTTCGCGTTCCACGAGGGCGGCGCGGCCAACTACTGCAAGCCGACCTGTACCGCACTCCGTTTCTTGGTCGGGGATCCGCTCACCGACGGCGGCAGCCAGCGCACCGGGATCGAGTGGTTTGCGGACGACGACGGCAAGCGCCGCGAAGCATGGGCGAACGGACGCAACGTTGGTGGCGGCTGGGACATCTACCGCCTCTGGGGCAACGAGAGCACGGCGGGTCACGTCCAGCGCTGGGTCTCCGAGTCGCGCACCGCACCGGCATTTGCAAACGGCGCGGCCGGCGCATGGGACGACATCCACGTGAAGGACCCACAGGTCGTTCAGGACACCGCCACCGGAATCTTCCACATGTGTTACTCGGGCGCGAACGCCACGTTCCAAGCGGGGTGTGCCTCGGCCGCGACATCGGCCGGACCTTGGATTCGGTCGCCGAAGAATCCCATCGTTCGATCGGTGCCAGGGACCACAGAGCATCAAGTCGCAAATCCGTTTCTGCTGAAGGACCTCGCCGAGCCGAATCCGGCCAAACGCTGGAAGCTGTTCACCATCGGGGTGGACAACTCGACCACGGTGAATCGATCCGTCTACGTGCGCACCTGTGCCGAGCCGCCGAACACGTGCGCCGCCTGGAGCCCCAGGTTGTTACTCGCCGGCCCGGGTGCGCCGGGCGACATCGACGACCTCGGCTGGCTGCGCGTCATGCCGATCGTCATCGGCGGCGTCAGCTACCTCGTCGGCAGCGTGAGCCAGGATCGAGCGATCGACTTGCGCCAAGTGACGTTCGGATCGTTCGCCGGTCGCTGGCAGAGTCCCCTTCAGAAGTCTGGAATCGTCACGCTCGGCTCGCAGTTGCCGATCTGCAACACGCAGACGACCAGCGCGACGACGATGTCGCGCAACCTCAGCGTCGTCTCGACTGCGGGCTGCAAGGCGGACCGGTGGATCTTGCTCGACGACGACGCCAGCACTGGCAACTACCACCGCAATCGCATCTTGCGCGTCGTCGATGCGACTCATCTCGAGCTCTATCACCGCGAAGACGGGCTCAGCGCCGGAGCCGTGGTGCGCGGCTCCGACGGGTTCGTGGGGATCGACGCCGCGCTCCCAATCGCCTCGGGCTCCCAATGGATCCAATACGCCACGTGTTACAACCCGATGTCGGATACACCGATCGTGCGCGCATACGCCGAGCAGGTGTGCCTCTTCACCGCGGCATCTCCGCTCGGACCTTGGCGGCGCGACTTGCTCGGTTCCCCGGCGGCGATGCCGATCGCGGGTCGGCTCCACTCCTACGAGAACATGACTCTGATTACGACCCCGGTCGGAGGCGGGACGCCCGTGCCGGGATCGCTTGCGGCCGACACCGAGTGGACGCGCGCGGGGAGCCCTTACGTGCTGACGGGCAATCTGACGGTGGAGACGGGGGCGACGCTCACGATCGCGCCGGGCGTGATCGTGAAAGCGCAAGGCGCACGGGCTCTCGAGATACACGGCACGTTGCGTGCGATCGGATCCGCCGCGCACCCGATCGTGTTCACGTCGGAGCTCGACGACTCCGCAGTGGGCGATTCCAACGACGACGGCGGGGCGACGCTGGCCGCGCCGCGCGACTGGAGCGGCGTGCACTTTGCGGCCGGCAGCTCTGGCTCACTCGACTTCGTGGAGATCCGCAACGCGGGCGCGTTTGGGTCGGCGAGCCTCGGAATCGAGACGTCGAACCTCACGTTTGCCAATGGAGTGATCCACCACGGCGGCGACGTCGGAATTTGGGTCGCGGCGGCCGCACCGGCGATCACCTCGACCCTGATCGAGGGCCACGTCGCGGGCATTCGCCTGGAGGGCGCGGCCGCGCTACTCGAAGGGAACGAGATTCGCGGGAACGGGATCGGCGTGGAAGCGCATCTCGACGCCGGCTCCGTGCTCCGCGGAAACGCCATCGCCGGCAACGCGGTACTCGGTGCGCTCAACGATTCCGCGGGCCAGGTGCTGACCGCTACCGGGAATTATTGGGGAGACGCGAGCGGCTCGCTCGACAGGTCGGACGACTCGGCGACCGGAGGGCTCTTCAATCCGGCGGGCCGCGGCGACGGCGTCTCGGATCTCATCGACTACGGCGCCTGGCTCACGACCGATCCAAGCCCGTAGCCTCGAGGTTTTCAGCGCGCACGCTTTCGCGACGTCCCGCCAAGCGCGAGCAGCCCAGCGCCCAGCAGGAGAGCCACGCCGGGCTCCGGCACGGGCGTCGAGAACGCGATGCTCGAGCCGTTTCCCGTGAGATCGAACGGATCGCCGACGCGCGCAAAGCCGCCGGTCTCGAGCCCCGGGCCGCTGACGCTCACTTCCATCGTGTAGAGCACGACGTCGGTGGGGGAGAGGTTGCCGAGGTTGATCGTCGTGAACAGCGGATCGAAGCGGTAGCCGAACACGTTGCTGGGGAAATCCACGTCGGCGAAGCCCGTGCCGCCGAGATCCGTGCCGTTCTCCGTGAGCGAATGGCTGTTCTTTCCGCCGCGCAGGATCGCCTCGGCAAAGAAGAACTGCGTGCCGTTCACCGTGAGCTCGATCTTGAAACGCGCCTCGATCGGCACGGTGCTCAGCAGCGACTGGCCGTTGAAATCGGAGAAGCCGAGCTCACCCGGTTTGATGAAGAGCGTGATCGAAGTCGGCCCCGCGCTGGTCGGGCTGTCTTGCCAGGTCGTGCGCGAGAGCAACGAGTTGTTCGCGCTCGGGCCGCCCACGAAGAACGTGCCGTCGGCTTCGAGCGCGGAGAAGATCCCGAGCACGGTCTCGTTCTGCGCCGCGGTCGCGTGGCCGGCCGTGAGCTGGCCGGCCGCGCAGCTCCCGGTGAAGGAGCAGACCGAGCTGGCGCCGGTCGTGGTCACCTGCGAGCTCAGCGCGCCGCCGGCTTGCGGGCCGTCGGAGTCGGTGGCGGGGCCGACCGAGGATTGCGCGAAGGTGGTGATTAGGGGCGTTGCGTGCGCCGAAGCCGCAGCGAGGCAGGCGGTCACGGCGAAGGAGGCGAGCAGAGCGAAGGCGCGTCGCGGCGAGGTCATGGTGGCTCCGAAGGGGGTGGAAGGCAGGGGAATCGAGGGCAATACCCAGCATTGAAGTGGCGGTCGGATGAGACTGAGTGTCAGCGGAGGCTGTCATCAGTTCTGAGGACACGGCGTCGCGGGCGCAGCGAGCAGCAGCGCGGCATTGGCGGGAACGCCGCGCCTCAGGGGCCCGGCGCAGGCCCAGGGGCCGGCACGGTGTAGTCGCTCTGGTTGGACAACTCCTGGTCGAAGGTCGCATCCAGCGGGTCCCCGAGGTCCCAGTCGACCGCGACGCCGCAGGCCGAGAGCGCCGCCTCGGCCGCGACGCGGGCGTTCTCGGCTTCCTCGCGAGCGGTCTCCTCTGCGTTGTGCACCCGGGTGCCTGCGCTTCCCGCGGCCCTCTCGACGCCCGCTATCTGAGCCGCCTCGGTCACGACCGTGCGTTGCAGTCCGATGATCAGCTGCTGGACCTCCGTGGCCGCGCGGTTCAGGACACCGAACGCGCTCGACTCCGCGGTGCTCCCGCTGCTGGCGTAGAACTCGGGCACGCCTTCGACGGCCACCTTGCGGCGAAGCGCCTGCACCGCGTCGAGAGCCGCCGTGCTGGCCTCGCCGTTCGGGTCCATCGCGCGGTGCATCTGCAGCAACTCGAGCTCGGCGGCCTCGAGCATCCCCAACACCGTGTCGAGGCGCGCACGCGCGATCGCGAGGTCGCCATCGAGGCCGTCCTCGACGGTCTCGTAGAGCTCGGCATGTCCGCAGTCCGCCCCGCTTTGGGTTCCGCCCTGACTGCCGCACACGAACGCGTCAGCGATGGCGGCGGGCCA
>JANNKN010000664.1:0-1532 GCA_031396315.1 Deltaproteobacteria bacterium | reverse complement strand
GCTGCTCGCGCTCGCGCTCGAGCCCACGCAGCGCCTCATTCGCCCCGCGCGACTCGGCCTCGGCCGCGGCAGTGGAGGCCTCTTCCTCTGCGAGCGCACTCTCGACGGCCCCGAGCTCGTCGCGCGAGCGCGCGAGCTCTTGCTCCACGGCGAGATGCTGCCCCGACGAGCTGCTCGCGCTCGCGCGCGCGGCCCTCATTGGCCTCGGCGAGCGATGCGCGCTCGCGGCGGTCGTATGCGATCTGGCCTTCGAGCTCCTTGATGCGCGCGCGGATCTGGAAGAGCGCCTCGCTGCCTTGCGCGAGGTCGCGCTCGCGTTCGACCAGCGCAATGCGCTTCGCGGCGACTTCGTTCTCGCGCTCGGCGAGATTCGCGTCGACGCCCGCCACGCGCTCGCGCACCTGCGTCGCGTGAACGCGTGCTTGCTCGATCTCGGCCGCCAGCACCTGGCGTTCCTCGCTCGCGAGCGAGAGCTCGACCACGCGCTGCAGCTCGCGCAGCCGCTTGTAGGCGGCCGCCTTTTTCGCCTGGCGCTCGAGCGACGAAATCTGGCGCTTGATCTCGCCGAGCACGTCGCGCACGCGCGTCAGATTCTGCTCGGTGCCTTCGAGCTTGCGCTCGGCCTCGCGCCGGCGCGCCGTGTACTTGCTGATGCCGGCAGCCTCCTCGATCAGGACGCGCCGCTCCTCGGGCTTCGCCGAGACGATCTCCGCGATGCGGCCCTGCTCGACGATCGTGTAGCCCTTGGTGCCGATGCCCGTGTCGCGAAAGAAATCGAGCACGTCGCGCAGCCGGACCGGCGTCTTATTGATCAAGTACTCGGATTCGCCGCTGCGGTAGAGCCGCCGCGAGACCTGGATCTCGCTGTACGAGGCGAACTCCGGCGGCGCGATCCCATCCGCGTTGTCGAACGTGAGCACGACCTCGGAGAGACCCACCGGCGCGCGCGCGTCGGAGCCCGCGAAGATGACGTCCTGCATGCCCTTGCCACGCAGATGGCGCGGGGACTGCTCACCCATCGCCCAGCGAATCGCATCGACCACATTCGACTTGCCGCAGCCGTTCGGCCCGACGATGCCAGTGATGCCTCGCTCGAACGAGAAGGCGGTCTTGTCCACGAACGTCTTGAAGCCGTGGATCTGGAGCGACTTGATGCGCAACGCGTTCCCCCGTTCCCCCGTTAGCGAGCCGGATGGAGGATCCGACTGTGGCCGGGGGGGCACGACAGCATTTGGGAGCAAGCAACCTGGGGGGTGGCGAGTGTTTACCACTCGGGTTTCGACGGTGGCAACGAAATTGTCGCCGGAAACGACCGTTCTCGTGTGGGGTTCGTCACGTGTCTTCGTGAAGGTCGAGCGCCCACGCCGCTCGAACCCGGCCGTCGCTACGCCAGCGTGAGCAGCGCGTGCGCGCCCTGCGTGCGCGTCGGGATATCGATCCCCACCGGGCAGCTCCCGAGACATGGCGCGGCGCAGCCGATGCACACGTCGGCCTTCGTCTCGAGCTGCGCGTAGAGGCGCATCGCTTCCTTC
>JANNKN010000647.1:0-2673 GCA_031396315.1 Deltaproteobacteria bacterium | reverse complement strand
CGCTGCCGTCGAGCTTGTCGGTGAGGCGCACGATGCCGAGCAGCTTCCCGCCGCGAGCGAGTGGGACGAATAGGCAGGCGCGGCCGCCCTCGCCGCCCGGGGCCCCGCGCTGCGGCCGCGCGCCCGGCTCGGCGAGCGGCGCGAGATCCGCGGGCAAGCGTTCGATGGCCAGCTCGCTGCGTTCGCCCTCGACGCGCACGAGCCCGCTCACGCCCGCGAGCCGCAGCCGGCCCGGCGCGTCGGGGCGCCCGATCCAGGCGACGCCGCCGTGGGCGTTCGTCTCGAGGCAAAGCATCTCGACCACCCGATCGGCGAGCTGATCGAGCGACTGCGTGCCGAACAGCGCGAGGATCCGCTCGTACTGCGCGAAGACGCTCAAATGCTCGAAGCTCTCGGTACTGAGCCGCTGGTTTTCCTCGCGCATCCGGCGTCGTTCGCGGATCGAGGCGAGGCTCCGCAGCAGCACCGTGCGGTCGAGCGGCTTCAGCAGATAATCGGTGGCGCCGAGCTTCATCGCGTCGACGGCGGTCTTCACATCCCCAAGGCTCGTGACCACCACGATCTCTTGCGTAGGCCAACGCTCGATCACGCGCTGGACGAGCTCGCTGCCGTCCATCCCCGGCATCACGAGGTCGGTGATCACCACATCGAAGCCGCCCGCTTCGAGTGCGGCGAGCGCCTCGGCTCCGCTCGCGCAGGTGACCACCTCGAAGCCCGCTTCGCGCAGCAGATCCTCGAGATACACGCGGAAGTAGAGCTGGTCGTCGACTGCCAGGATCCGGCCAGGACTCACCACTTCGCCTCCCCGTTTCGAGCGACCGCGCTCGGGCGCGCCGCCTGCGTCAGGCCGCTGGCCGCGCCGTCGCTTCCGCGGCGGGACGTGGCCGATTCACGGGGAGCATCTCCCCGGCGAGCGAGCCGATCAGCGAATGGGGGGTGGCCTCGACGATCGCGAGCTCGATGAACGTTCCCGGCGCGGGAGCCGTGGGCTCGGGCGCGCGGAAGTTGACGACGCGGTGCTGCGGATCGCGGCCCTGCAGCGGCACGCCGTCGGGTCCGACCGCACCGCGCCGGCTCGCACCCTCCACCAGCACGTGCGCGCGTTCTCCGACGCGCGCGCGGTGCGCCGCAAACGTGAGCTCGCGCTGTAGCGCTTGCAGCTCGGCGAGCCGCGCCTGGGATTCCTCGGGCGAGACCGTCTCCGCGAGCGCCGCCGAAGCGGTACCCGGGCGCGGCGAGTACTTGAACGAGAAGCTGTCTACGAACCCGACTTCGCGGATCAGCGCGAGCGTCGCCTCGAAGTCGGCGCGCGTCTCACCGGGGTGACCGACGATGAAGTCGCTCGTCAGCGCGATGCCAGGCCGCGCGCGGCGCAAGGCTGCGATGATCGCGAGGTACTCGCGCACGCTGTAGCGCCGGCGCATCGCTTCGAGCATGCGGTCCGAGCCGCTCTGCACGGGGAGATGCACATGCGGACAGAGCTGCGGTAGCTCCGCGTGGGCACGCACGAGGGCGTCATCAAAAAAGACCGGGTGCGAGCTCGTGTAGCGAAGGCGCGCGATGCCGGGGATCTCGGCGAGTGCCCTCAGCAACTCGGCGAACGCGAGCGTGCCAGCGGCGGCGGTGCGGCCGCGGCGCACGTCGTGGCGCCCGTACGCGTTCACCGTCTGACCGAGCAGCGTGAGCTCGCGGACGCCGCTGGCCGCGAGGTCGCGCGCCTCGGCGAGAATCGCCTCCGCGGGCCGCGAGATTTCTCGGCCGCGCGTCGTCGGCACGATGCAGAACGAGCAGAAAAGATCGCAGCCTTCCATCACCGTGAGCCAGGCGCGACCGGGCGTCGTCGAGTCGAACCCCGGGTGGCGCTCCGGGAGGTCGAAACGCGCGAGACTGAGATCGTCGGCGAAGCGCGCCTCGCGTTCGCCGCGCTCGGCCGCAGCCACCATGTCGGGCACCCAGCGCACGTTGTGCGTGCCGAAGGCGAAGTCGATCTGCGGGTAGCGCCGCAGCAGCGAGTCGCCTTCCTGCTGGGCGACGCAGCCGCCGACACCGATCAGGCGTCCGGGGCGCTCAGCCTTCCACTGCCGGAGAATCCCGAGATCCGTGTAGAGGCGGTGTTCCGCCTTCTCGCGGATCGAGCAGGTGTTCACGACTACCAGATCCGCGTCCGGCTCGGCCTCCGCCCGCACGAAGCCCGTGTGGTGGAGCAGGTTTGCGACCTTGTCCGAGTCGTGGGCGTTCATCTGGCAGCCGTAGCTGCGGATGTGGAAGCGGCGCGCCATTTCGCGGCGGACCTTAACCGCACCGAATCGCGGAAACCAGCGAACTTGCGGCGCTTTCTCCGTGCGCGGCGCCCGCCCGGGAACGCGAGCCAGGCCTTGCTCATGCCGCGCCCCAGCCCGGTCTCCGCTCCCCCCACACGAAAATGTGTCGGGGGTCGAGAGAATTTTGAAAAGACGTTTGACAATCGCGCGGACGCCAGACGATAATCCCATCACACGATTTCTGGAGCGGCGGCGGATAAGACATTTCTCCTTGAAGTGTCCAACCTCTCACCCCCCATCATCTATCCGTCGCCCTCCGCCCTGATCGAAGCCCCGCCCGAGTAACCTCCGGCGGGGCTTCGTGTTCCCAGCCCGCGCAATAACAACCGCTGCCGAGCCCAAAGCAGCGCGC
>JANNKN010000610.1:0-2787 GCA_031396315.1 Deltaproteobacteria bacterium | reverse complement strand
CCTTGCCTTCGCGCCGCGCGAGCGAGCGCTCGCGCACGCCGCACGCGCGCTCGGCCGTCTCAAAGGCCCGTTCGCGAAGCTCGGCCAGCTCGCCGCGGTGCGCGTCGACGTACTCGCGCCAGCGGCGCGCGCAGCGCTGCTCGCCTTGCGCGACGACGTACCGCCGCTGCCGGCCGCGTGGATTCGCGCCTGCGTCGAGCGCGAGCTCGAAGCCACGCTCGAGCAGCGCTTCGCGCGCTTCGACGCGCTTCCGCTGGGCGCCGCGTCGATCGCACAGGTACACGGCGCGCAGCTGCTCGACGGCCGCGAGGTCGCGGTGAAGGTGCAGTACCCGTGGCTCGCGCGATCGCTGCGCGTCGATCTCGCACTCGCGCGCTTCGCGCTGCGCCTCGTCGCGGGCTCGGCGCCAGGCGACGCGGCCTGGCGCGAGTTCGCGCGCGGCTTTGCGAGCGAGCTCGACTTCGTGCGCGAGGTGGAGGCCGCGCGCACGATCGCCGCCAACCTCGCTGCCGAGCGAAGCGTCGCAGTGCCGCGCGTCGTCGCGGAGGCTTCGAGTGCGCGCGTGCTGAGCGCGGAGCGCGTCGCGACGCTGCCGATCGCGCGCGAGGCGCTGCTCGCGCGCGGCATCGCGCCCGCCACCGTGCTCGAGATCGTGGTGCGCGCCTACGCGCGGCAGATCTTCCTCGACGGCGTCTTCCACGCCGACCCCCACGCCGGCAACCTGTTCGTGATCGACGAGCCGAACGCCGCGGCGGAGCCGCGCGTGCTGTTCGTCGACTTCGGACTCTCGCAGAACCTAACACCCGCGCTGCGCCGCGAGCTGCGCGCGGGCATCCTCGCGCTACTGAACGGCAAGCTCGAAGAGTTTCTCGAGGGCATGCAGCGCATGGGCATGGTCGCGCCAGGCGCCGAGGCGGGCGTGCGCGTCGCCGTGCACGCGATGTTTGCGCGCATCCGCGGCGAAGGGAGCTCCGCGCTCGCGCTCTCCGGCGAACGCGTGCTCGCGCTCAAGGACGAAGCGCAGGCGCTGCTGTTCGCGACGCCCGGCCTCGCGCTGCCCGCAGAGCTGCTGCTCTACGCGAAAACGGTGACCTACCTGTTCGCACTCGGCCGCGAGCTCGCCCCCGAAGTCGACGTAATGAAACTCGCCGCCCCCTACCTGCTGCGCTTTCTCGCCATGCGGAACTGACGGCCGGCGGCGGGCGAAGACGCCGCACGGCCACCGGCGAGCGGATTCGGCCGGCTGGCGAGGCGCGCACAGCGAAGCCGTACTTCCCGTACGGCGCAACGCCGCCAGCCGGGCGCTCAACGCCTCCGCGGCAGGCGGAGGCTCTGTAGGCGAATGAAGCCCGTCGCGTCGGCTTGCACGTAGGTATCCGCCTTGCCGGCATCTTCCATCGTGCTGAGCGCTTCGCTGTACAGCGAGATGGGGGAGCGGCGGCCCGTCACGCGCACGCTGCCTTTGAACAGCTTCACGCGCGCCTCGCCGGTCACGTTCTCTTGCGATTTGTCGAAGGCGGCGCGCAGGAACTCCATCTCGGGCGCGTACCAGAATCCATAATAGATCAGCTCGGCGAAGCGCGGGATCAGGCGGTCGCGCTCGTGCATCACCTCGCGGTCCATGGTGATCGACTCGACGGCGCGGTGCGCGGCGTGCAGCACCGTGCCGCCGGGCGTCTCGTAGACGCCTCGCGACTTTAGGCCCACGAAGCGGTTCTCGACCATGTCGAGGCGCCCGATGCCGTGCTCGCCGGCGATGCCGTTCAAGCGCTTCAGCAGCACGGCAGGCGAATACGGCTTGCCATCGAGGCTCACCGGCGTGCCCTGCTCGAAGCCGACGATCAGCTCCACCGCGACGTCGGGCGCGCGCTCGGGCGACTTCGTCAGCACGAACATCTCCTCGTCCGGCGCGCGCCACGGATCCTCGAGGATGCCGCTCTCATACGAGATGTGGAGCAGGTTGCGATCCGTCGAGTACGGCTTCTTGAGCGTCGCCGTCACCGGGATTGCGTGCTTCTCCGCGTAGGCGATGCAGTCCGCGCGGCCCTTGAGATCCCATTCGCGCCACGGCGCGATCACCTTCAGCTCGGGCGCGAGCGCGCGATAGGTGAGCTCGAAGCGCACCTGGTCGTTGCCCTTGCCGGTGGCGCCATGCGCGACGGCATCGCAGCCCGTCGCGCGCGCGACCTCGATCTGGTGCTTCGCGATGATCGGGCGCGCGAGCGAAGTCCCCAACAGATAGTTGCCTTCGTACACCGCGTTGCCGCGAATCGCGGGGAACACGAAGTCGCGCACGAACTCCTCGCGCACGTCCTTCACCACACAGTCGACGGCGCCCGTCTTGCGCGCCTTCTCCGGCAAGCCGGACATCTCTTCTTCCTGGCCGACGTCCGCGCAAAACGCGACGACCTCGCAGCTATACTCTTCGATCAGCCAGCGCAAAATCACCGACGTGTCCAAGCCACCGCTGTACGCAAGACAAACCCGCTTCGCGAAACCCTTGCGCTGCATTCTTCCCGTCCTCCGACGGGCCTTAGTTAGAGCACCCAGCCGCCTTCAGCCATCGAAGCGCACCGACGCCGCCGCGCCGCAGCGAATGCCAGATCGTGCTCGATCTCGCGCCTGCACCTCGTGTGGCCGCGAGATCGCAAGCGAAGCGCGCAGCCCGAACGCTTCGTGAGGGCGAGAGCGCGAAGCGCTCGTACGCGCCGTCTTCGGCGCGCACAGCGAGCCGTAGTCCTCGGAGGCGAGCGAAGTAAACCGGGAAAGATTCGGATTCCGCTCGGC
>JANNKN010000591.1:0-5565 GCA_031396315.1 Deltaproteobacteria bacterium | reverse complement strand
GGAGTTGGACGTCTTCGCCTTCGCCGCGGCCGGCTTCTTGGGCGAAGCCTTCGCGGACTTCTTGCCGCCAGCAGTATTGAGAGCGACGGCCGCGCGGATGAGCGCCTTGAACGCATTCGCGTCAATCTCCTCACCCTCGTGAATGTCGATGGCGCGCCTCGTGTTTCCGTCAAGGCTCGAGTTGAAGAGCTTGGCAGGATCTTTCAAGGACGCGCCCTTGAAGAAGGTCAGCTTCACGATCGACTTGTACGACTCTCCCGTGCAGATGCCCCCGTCATGGGCCCATATCGGGGTCCCCATCCACTTCCACTCTTCCACAACATCAGGGTCGGCCTCTCTGATGAGGGCGCGCATCCTTGCTAGTTTTTCGCCTCGCCAGTCACCCAACTCGGCAATCTTTTCGCTGATTCGTTTGGAGGCCTCCTGGTTACTTGTCCGCGAGGGGTCGCAACGTGGGCTGCGCGGCGATGAAGATTTTCTTTGCATCCAGGGACTCGAGGCGCGCTAACGGACCGCGCATCACCGGCGCGGCACCGCACGCCGGGAAGTATAGAGGTTCCTGAACATGACGATGGCTGTACCCACGACTGCACCCGCCAGATCTGGCACGAGGTCTCGGAGGCGGCAATGACCCTGGCCAGTGAGTCCCTGCGCCAGTTCAACATAGATTCCCATGGCCACCGCTGCACCGAGCGCCGCCAGAAGTTGAGTACGAGCACGGACGCCACGCATCTGGGCGCTTGTCATTAGAAAGAAGATGGCGATCAGCACGATGTGTTTGTAATTCGTGAGCGAGAAGAGCGCCAGCGGGACGTTCAGCGCCCACTCGCAGGGCTGCGGATGGAAGTGAAACCCGACGCGAGCGGGAAAAAAGAAAACACCCAACGCGACGAATGCAAAATACGCCCGCCGCGAGGGACGAAACGCCATCGCGCCAAGCACGACAAAGACGACGGTGATGAGAGCCCAGATCATTCGCGGAGGCGGCTAACGTTTGAGGTGAACCGCCGCTGGAGGCCGCAGGCCGGAAGTGGTCGGCTCGACCGAATGGTCAGGCCTCTCTTTTCCGTGCACCAGTCTTCCCTTGCTTCATGCGAGTACCAATCTGAATTCCCAACCAGGCCATTGGCAGGTACGCGGCCAACAGGTCAAGCGCGATGAACCAGGTTGGAGCGGGAATCATGAAACTTGCCGCCACACCGCCGCAAAGAAAGACTGCGCCAATCACGTAGGCCATTTGCGCCTCGTAGGTCGCCGCGATGAGGTAGGCAGCGAGCGCGCCGGCGAGAGTGCCAACTGCGTGCGCCAAAAACGGCATTATGAAATGCCGCGGCTCGAAAAGGTGCATGGCCTGGCTCAAGCTTTCGGCGCTGTTTACATCCACTCCAGCAGGCGGTGGAATGAGCGACGGGCTGAGAGTGATGAGCGCGATGTTCACGCCTCCGCCTATGGCGATTCCTGCGAGGAGGGCAAGCACAGTTCGCAGCAGATTGGGCATGGGCGATTCTCCCGAGGCAGCAGGATGCCACGACGGCGGCCGGCCGCGTGAGGAGCAACCCAACCGGCCGGCCGCCGCGCGCCTCCGACCGCGGCCGGCAAGTGCAGTCGCTGGTTGGGCGGCCGTGCGCGGACGCTCGACCACACGCTGCGGCACAGCTTCGCGACGCGCTTGCTCGAATCCGGCACGGACATTCACACGCTGCGGGAGTTGCTCGACCATCGAAGCGTGCAGACGACGTTGATCTACACGCACGTGCCGAATCGCGGCGGTCTCGGCGTGAGGCCGCTCGATTTCGCGTCCCGAGAAGCGCCCGATCAAGCTCCCACGCCTCAGCGCCGAAGGACTCGCTGTTGGAGGACTGCCATGCATCTCAGCGCCCGCTCGCTCTTCGCCCGTCTCGTTCCCATCCTGATCGTCGTTACGAGCTGCGCCTCGAAGCAGCCCGCGGAGTACGTGCCGCCGCGCCTCGACCTCGCGCATTATGGCGCGCTCGGGATCGTCGAGTTCAGCTCGAATCACAAGGGCGCGCTCGGTGCATCGGCGACGCAGGAGTTCGTGGCCGCGGTGCATGCGGCGCAGCCGGGTACGCCCGTGCTCGAGCTCGGCGAGCTCGCGAGCGCAATTCCCGGCAGCGCACGCGGCAAGATCGACCCTGCGGCGATCCGCGCGCTCGCGGCGCGCGAGCACGTCGATGCGATCTTCGTCGGGGAGGTCGCTGAAGGAGAAGGCAAGCCGCGCGTCGCGCTGGATCCTTCCTACGGCACCGCCTCCGCGTCCGCCGAGCGCAAGGCGAAGATCAATGTGCGCCTGCTCGATGGCGTGAGTGGCGCAACCGTGTGGAGCGCTTCCTCGGAGCGCACGATCCCGGTCGTCTCGTTCGACGGCACGCTGCGCGGGCTCTCGCGCGTGAAGACGACGCCCGCCGACGAAGCGCGCGCCATTCTCGTGCGAGATCTCGTGAGCGACGTGACGTACGACCTGCGTCCGCGCTGGGTGCAGCGCTGAGCCGATGAGGAGCGCGCCATCTCACGACGCCCCGCCTTCTGGGATTTCGACCGCCTGCAGGGAGACAATCTTCGTCCCACTGGCGACTCGCTTGCGCCCGACCTCGCGGAAACCGAAGCGCGCGTGAAATGCCTGCGACTGCGGATTCGGCGGATCGATGTCGAACTCGCACACGACTCGCCCCGCGTGGGTCGAAGCGGCGTACTCGAGGAGGCGTCGGTAGAGGAACGAACCTAGCCCCTTGCCGTGCGCCTGCTTCGCGACAACGACGCGATCGACGTAGAGGAAGTGCTCGTAGCGATCGGCGAACCAACGATAGTTGGGGCTCGCGTAGTCGGTGCCCTCCCGGAGAGCGAGCAAGAACGCGACGACGCGCTCGTGCTGCTCGACCACCCAGTGCACAGCCGCCTGCGCGTGCAACTCTGCGAGCGCCACTTCCGAGAGCGGGCTCAGGAACTCGACCGATTTTTGGTTCAGGTCGAGCACGAATGAGAAGTCGGCAGGAGCCGCGGGGCGAATGCGCGCAGGGTTCTGCTGCGTCGCGTCGTCGAGTGGCTTCGTGCTCATGGTGCGCTCAGCTCGCACCACTCCGCGTTCGCGAGCGGCGTTGCCGGCGCGAGCATTCGCGCGATGCCGCGGTGCGTGACGACGAGCACGCGCACTCCCGGGTGGCGCGCGCGCAGCGCGGTGAGCGCGTCGTGCGCTCTGGCGCGCAGCATCGCGTCGGATTCGCCGCCACCGGGGCGCGCGTGTTCGTCGTCGCTTCGAAAGTGCGCGTACTCCGCGGGCCAGCGCGCCTCGATCTCGTCGCGCGTGAAGCCGGCCCACGTGCCGATGTCGCGCTCGCGCCAACGCGCGTCGCGCTCGGGTGCTAGGCCGAGCAGGGTTCCAATCACCGAGGCCGTCTCGGCAGCGCGCAGGAGGTCGCTCGTGACGATGCGCGCGATGCGGGCGCTCGCGAGCCGGGCTGCCGCCTCGCGCGCCTGCACGCGGCCGAGCTCGGTGAGAGGAGGATCGCCGTGGCCTTGCCATCGCTGCTGTGCGTTCCACTCGGACTGGCCGTGGCGCAATAACAGGACCAGGCTCGCCTGCGGCCTCGCCTCGCTCACCGCGCTCGTCTCAGAGCTTTGCCGCGATGTCGACGAACGCCGCGGCCTTGTCGAGCTTCCGCAACAAGTCCTCCTGGCTGCGCGCCGCGACGGACACGATCAGCTGCTCGACGCCCGCATCGGCGAAACGAGCGAGCGAATCCGCGCCCAGCGGCTCGCGCCACGCGGGCGTGCCGTAGATGCGAATCTCGCTGCGCTTGCGCCCCGCGCGCGCGAGGCGGGCATCGATCTGCGCAATGCGCTCCTTGGCCGTGGCAGGCGTGAGGTTGAAGCCGTACCAGCCGTCGCCAATTTCGGCGACGCGCGCGAGCGCGGCGTCGCTCTCGCCGCCGAACAGCACCGGCGGGTTCGGGCGCTGCACCGGCTTCGGAAACTGGCGGCATGGCGCGAGCTCGTAGAACTCGTCCTTGTATGCCGAGACGTCGTCGCGCCAAAGCGCGCGCATCACGTTCAGGTACGAGCGCGTGCGATCGCCGCGCCGCTCCCACGGTACACCGAGCGAGGCGAACTCTTCGCGCAGCCAGCCGACGCCAACGCCCAGGTCGACGCGCCCGCCTGATAACCAATCGAGCGACGCGACCGATTTCGCGGTGTAGACCGGGTTGCGCTGCGGCACGAGCAAGACGCCCGTGCCGAGGCGGATGCGCTTCGTCGCGCTCGCGAGGAACGAGAGCGACACGAACGGCTCGAGCGGGCCCATGTCCGGGCCGCCACCGATGCGGCCGTCCTCCGAGTACGGGTACTTCGACGCGTACTCGTCGAACAACACGACGTGCTCGGGTGCCCAGAGGGAGTAGAAGCCGCGCTCCTCGACCGCCGCGCCGAGCGCGTGCACGTATTCGGGCGTTGCGACGGGTGAGCTCGCGGGCGCGATGACGCCGATCTTCATGCTGGCCTCCTCGGTGGCGAGACGGAACCGCGCCGCGGTGTCCGATGCAAGGCGCGGCCAGTGGCCCTTTGGGGTCAGACCCCAAAGGGCCACTCGTGAACGCGCGTTCGCGTGGCACCCTTCGCGTCGCCGGGCTACTCGAACGATGTAGCCCCCCGGCCCCGTTGGCGATGGCATGGCGAGAGCACACCGCACGGACGCTCCGGGCGCCGTGCATCACGTGATGATTCGTGGGGTCGATGGGCGCCAAATCTTCTCTGGCGATTCGAGCCGCGAGGATTTTCTTGCCCGCTTTGCTCTTCTCGTCCGAGAGATGGGGTTCGTTGTGCTCGCATGGTGCCTGCTCGGCAACCACGCTCACTTCGTCGTCAAAACGGGGCACGTGCCGCTCGCTCTCTTGATGGCGCGGCTCAACTCGCGGCACGCCCAACGCTTGAACCGCAGGATCAACCGCGTCGGGCATCTCTTCCAGGATCGCTACAAAGCCGTGCTCGTGACCACGGACGGCTGGCTCGCGCGTGATGTCGCGTATGCCCTCGGGAATCCCGTTCGCCACGGCCTCATGTCGATTCGCGGCCTCGAGACCTACCGCTACTCGGGCTATGGCGCACTGGTTGGGACCCAGCCGCCGCGCAGCTTCGAGTCGCCGCATGCGGTGACGAAGGCGCTCGGAGTCGCGCGAGAGAACATCCGGAGCTTCATCCACGAGAGCGCGCTCGAGCCAGGCGCAAAGGGCGCCGCCCTCGAACCCGATCAGGTCGCGGAGCTCGATCGGCTGATTCGCGACTGCTGTAGGCGGCACGGGGTCGAGGAGCGCTCGCTACACACCGCGAGCTCTCGGGGCCAGGCAGTGCGGGGGGAGATCTTCTCGCTGGCCGAGTCTTTGCTCGATCTCGCGCTCATCGACGTCGCGCGGCGAGTCGGCACCTCTTACCGGACGGCGAAGCGCATCATCGCTAGCCAACGATCCCAGTGACCCGTGGGCCCATTGGGTGGGTCCCCCAAAGGCCCCGCCCCCGCGCGCGTCAGAACCCGGGGGGAGGGTTGGTAAGCGCCCGCAC
>JANNKN010000562.1:0-11862 GCA_031396315.1 Deltaproteobacteria bacterium | reverse complement strand
GTCACGGTTCGCTTGTTCGGCTCCCTGCGCGAGGCGACGGGGGCGAAGGAGCTCGCGGTCGCGCTCGCCGCGGGCGCCCGCGTCGCCGACTTGTTCGCGTTGCTGGCAGCGGAGCACGCTGCGTTCGAACGGCTCGGCGCGAAGCTGCGCGTCGCGGTGAACCAAGACATCGTCGGCTTCGAGCGCACGCTCGCAGACGGCGACGAGGTTGCGTTCCTGCCGCCAGTCTCGGGAGGAGCGGAAGCGAAGCGCTGCTGGATCTCGGATCGACCGCTCGACACCGGCGCCGTCGTGAATCGCGTGCTCGGTCCGGACGCGGGCGGCATCGTGACGTTCGTCGGCACGGTTCGCGATGCCTCGCGCGGGCACACCATTCGTCACCTCGAGTACGAGGCGTACCCCGAGATGGCCGAGCGTGAGCTCGAGAAGATCTGCGACGAGGCGGCGCAGCAGTGGGGCGCGCGCGTCGCGGTGGCGCACCGCATCGGGCATCTGCCGATCGGCGAGATCGCGGTGGTGGTCGCTGCCGCCGCGAAGCATCGCGCCGAAGCCTTCGCCGCCTGCCGCTACACGATCGACACGCTGAAAGTGCGCGTGCCGATCTGGAAGAAGGAGTTCGCGGAGAGCGGCGAGTATTGGGTCGAGGATCACGCGTAGTGCCGGCGAAGGTCAGCGGAAGCCCGCAAGCGAAGTCGAACAGTGTGAAGCAGCATCACGCGAGCGCGCCGAAGCGGGTCGGCTGCGCAGTGATCACGGTGAGCGACACGCGCACGCCCGCCACGGATTCGGGCGGCGATCTGCTGGTCGAACTGATTGCGGGCGCGGGGCATCCGCTGATCTCGCGCGAGATCGTGTGCGACGACACTGCGCTGATCCGCGCGGCGGTGGAGCGCGCGCTCGCGAACGAGGCGTGCCGTGCGGTGATGCTCACTGGCGGCACGGGCACGTCGCCGCGCGACGTCACGCCCGAGGCCGTGCTCCCGCTACTGGAGCGCGAGCTGCCCGGCTTCGGCGAATTGTTCCGCATGCTCTCGTTCCACGAGATCGGCGCCGCCGCGATGCTGTCGCGCGCGTTCGCAGGCTCGCGCGCTGGAAAAGTCGTGTTCGGCCTGCCCGGCTCGCCGGCGGCGATTCGGCTCGCCCTCGAGCGCCTGGCGCTCCCGGAGCTCGGGCATCTCGTGGGTGAGGCGACCAAGCAGCCGGGGCAGCACGCAGCCAAGGCCTGAGCGCGCGCGACTCGCCGCGCGCTTGCACACGCACTGCGCATCGCGCCGCGTTCCCTCGCGGCGCGTGCGGGCCACACACTCTCGTGCCGTCCCCCCACCCTCACTCCGCGCACTCCGCAGCTTGCCAGTCCGCGCGCGGCGCGCTCGGTTTATTGGGCGTTCTCGCGGCGACGCTGTTTCTCTCACCGGCAGAGATTCGCGTCTGGGTCGACGCGCGCGGCGTCACGCACGCGACCAATTCTCCGAGCGACGCGCCGGCGAGTGCGCGCGGACCCGGCGAGGTCCGCGCGCTGTGGGGGGAGGAACGTTTCGGGCCGCCGCTCACTCCGGAGCGCGGCGCGAGCAGCTCCGAAGACGACCGCGCCTATCGTGCACTTCGCGACGCGCTCGTCGACTTGCAGCGCGGCGACACACCGCTCGCAGTCACGCGACTGCACGACGTGCTGCGCCTCGACGCGAGCCGCCCCGAAGCGCACTTCTACCTCGCGCTGATCGAGGGCCGCCGCGGGCATCTCGACGCCGCCGAGGCGCATCTACGCGCGTTCCTCTCGGTCGCGGGCGAAGGCTACGACGAGTGGCGCGCCTCTGCGCTGCGGCGCCTCGCGCAGCTCGATGACGAGCGGCGGTTGTTAGGGGCTCCCTCCGCCGATGCGCTGCGTCTGGTCGCGCTGCGGCATCCCGACTTCGCGATCCAAGCGGACTCTGCGCTGCTCGAAGCCGGCGGCACCGAGTTCTCGAGCACGGTCGGGCGCCTGCTCGACGACGCGCGCGCGCACGTCGGAGGCGCTCTCGGCGTCGTGCCGGCGGACCCGCTCGGCGTCGTGCTGTACGGGCGAGCGAACTATCTGCGCGCCCACGCGCATCGCTTCTCGTTCCAAACGGTCGGGTTCTTTGACGGCCGCATTCACGTCGTCTCCGCCGCGCACCCGGGCGGGGAGCTGCGCGGCCTGCTCGTACACGAGTACACGCACGCGCTCTTCCAAGAGCAGGCGGGCGGCGACCGGCCGTATTGGCTGAATGAGGGCCTCGCAGAGTGGCTCGAGCGCACCGCGCTGCGGCGCCCGGCGCTCTCGCCCGGCGAGCAGGCGCAGCTGCGGCTGGCGATCGCCGCGGACGAGTGGCTGGCATTGCGCCGCATCGCGCCGAGCTTCAGCGGCCTCAGCGACAAGCAGGCGCGGCTCGCCTACACGATCTCGACCGCGGCCGCGGACTGGCTGGTGCGCCACAGCGATCCGCCGCGGCGCGGCGAGCTGTTGCGGAGCCTTGGCCGCGGCGTCGACGTCGATACGGCCCTGCGCGCGGCCACCGGAGTAGACACCGACGGCCTCGACGCTGCCGTGCAGCGCGAGCTCACGAGCGGGCGCGCGCTCACGCCGGAAGTTCGTGCCGCGAGCCGCTAGGAGGCGTTGGCCTCGTCGATCAGGCGCGAGGCCTCGAGGATCACCTCGGTCATCGAGGCCTCGAAGCTCCGCTCGGGTGCCGGGCTGCCAGGCGTGAACTCGAAGCGTCCCGCGCTGGTCTGGGCGATCGCGAGCGCTGCCTCCATGCCGCGCAGCTTCTCGCTCTCGGCGTGGACGAGCTGCCCGTTCGCGAGCCAGAGACCGCATTCGCCGTCGTGGCCCTCGACCGTCAGGCAGCCGCTCTGTCCGCCGAGCTCGAGCATCTGCAGCACGGCGAACACGGGAATCTTGGCGAGGTCGCCGCGCAGCGCAGAGGCGGCGGGCGCTACCACGGGGCCGAACGAGATCACGGTACGATCCGCCGGCGCGGAGTCGATGCTGGCGAAGCTCGCGTCGACGCGGCAGAACGTGACGACCACGCCCCCGACTTCGATGCGGTCGCCGGGCTCGAGCATCCGCTCGCCCTCGATCTTGGCGCCGTTCACGAGCGTGCCGTTGGTGCTTCCGAGATCGCGTACGAGCACGTCGTCGGCGCGGCGCACGACGGCAGCGTGCCGGCGCGAAGCGGCAACCGAAGGCACGCGCAGCTCGCACTCAGCGCTGCGCCCGATCACGACCTCGCGCCCGACTTCGAGCCGAAGCGGGGGCAGCGGGGGAACGAACAGCATCGGAGCTTCGCCAGCCATGCGGGCGGTTTCGGCCTACGGCGCGCGCAGCTTGACGGCAGGAAGCGCGCGGGCTCGTCTTCGCTCGCTCGCGGCGACCGCGAACGCCGGCTAGCGCTCGACGCGCACCGCATCGCCCAGCTTCAGGCCGAAGCGTCGCGCGGCACCGGCGCGCAGCTCGAGCACGACGTCGCAGGGCACGGGCGATGAGAATTGGGGCAGCGCGCCGGGGGTCTTCGGGAGCGGGACGTTCGGGGTGATGCCGACGATCTGGTCGTCGCGGATCCAGACGATGTCGATCTCGAAGCGCATGTCCTTCATCCAGAACGACTGGAGCTTGGGCGCCTCGAACTCGAACAGCATGCCTTCGTCCGCGGCGAGCCCTGCGCGGCCGGACAGGCCTTGGCTGCGCAGCGCGGGCGTGTTGACGATGTCGACCGCGACGCGCACGCGCTCGTCGAGCACGACGACCGGGCGGCGCGGGCCTGCGGCGTGCGCGCCGAGCGCGAGGCTGCACAGCACCAGGAATGCGAGCGCCACGCCTCGCACGCGGCCGCGTACATTCGCGGAATCTCGCTGGCTACCTCGCATGCGTCAGTCCTCACTCGGCGCGTAGTAATCGAAATCGACGACATTCTCGCGCAGGTAATCGCGCAGGTCGTCGACGAGGCCCTTCTCGATTTGCCGGATGCGCTCGCGCGTGAGCCCCATCTCGTCGCCGAGCTCCTGCAGCGTGAGCGGCTCGTCCGCGAGCACGCGCGCCTGCATGATGCGCTGCTCGCGCGGCTTGAGGCGATCTGCGAATGCCTTCACGTGCGACATGAAAGTGGCGCGCAGATCCTCGTCCGCGACTTGCTGCTCGACGCTGGCGCCGGGCGCCGCGATGAAATCGCCGAAGCGCGCGCCGCCGTCTTCGTCTCCGACGGGCGTCTCCATCGAGAGATCGCTTCCCGCGAGCCGCTGCTCCATCGCGAGCACGTCGCCCTCGGTCACGTCGAGGCGTTCGGCGATCAGCTTCGGCGTCGCCTGGAAGCCTTGACGCTCGAGCTCGCGCTTCTGCTTGTTCAGGCTGAAGAAGAGCTTGCGCTCGGCACGCGTCGAGCCGAGCCGCACCAGCCGGATGTTGTCGATCAGATACTTGAGGATGTAGGCGCGAATCCAGTACGCGGCGTAGGTCGAGAGCTTCACTTCCTGATAAGGATCGAAGCGCTGCACGGCTTGGAGCAGGCCGACGTTGCCTTCCTGGATCAGGTCGAGCGTGTTCGTCCACGCGCGCCGATATTCCATCGCGATCTTCACCACGAGGCGCAGGTTCGCGAGGACGAGTCGGCGACCCGCGTCGGCATCGCGCGTCTGCACCCAGCGCAGCGCCAGGTCGCGTTCCTCGTCGCGCGTGATCGGCGGGTAGTCGCGCAGCTGCGCCATGTAGCGCGTGAGCGAATCGACTCGGCCTTCGCCGGGTGCGGGGAGGGCGGGCGCTACCGGTACCGGCAGCGGGTTCGCGTCGCGCTCGCTGTCGTCGACCGCCATCGCCCTCAACCTAGCTACCCCAGTCCCTCAAAAGAAAGCGGGGCCGAGCTTCGTGCCCGGCCCCGCTCGACGAAAGGATGCTCGCCGGCCTCGCGGCAGGCAGCGCAATCCGCGCGCTTACTTGTGCAGGGAGTGAATGAACGCGATCACGTCGTCGACTTCCTTGCCCGACAGATGGCCCCAGGGCGCCATCAGCGGGCTACCGCCGAAAGCGGCTGCGCCCTTCGTGATCACGAGCTTCAGATCTGCGTCGCTGCCGGCCTTGCCGTCCTTGTCCGCGTCGAACTTGAACGCGCCGACCGAGAAGTCGCGCGGCGCCGGGTTCAGCGCCTTGCCGGCCGGGCCATCACCCTTGCCCGCCTGGCCATGACACGTCCAGCAGGTGCCCTTGCCGGTGTAGACGGCCTTCCCGGCCGCGGCGTCGCCCGCGAAAGACGCGGCGGCGATGCCGCTCGTGAGTGCGAAAGCCAGGCCAGTCATCAGGATCCGCTGCATCGCTGCTTTCTCCTGCCAGATCCCGCTCAGTGAGTCGGGCGGCGCAATTTTGAGTGGGGGGAGTGGATCGCGGAACGATCCGCGAGGCGCCGGCCCCCCACGACCCGGCGGGAAATCGGACGCGCATGCTAGGAGCTTATTCAGTCGCGTCTAGGAGGGTTTCGACGGATCCTGGCTGCGCGTGAATTGCCGGAACTCGCGGGCGGGGCAATCGGCCGCAGCCGCCGCGTCGCCCGAGCGAAGCTCAGCGCGTCGGCCAACTGCGCAGCAGCTCGACGATCGACCGCACGCCAAAGCCGGTGGCGCCGTACGGCTGCAGTGCGCTCGACTTTTCGGTGTCCGCGACCGGCGCGATGTCGAGATGCACCCACGGTGTCTCGCCGACGAAGTGCCAGAGCATCGCGGCGGCGGTGATCGTGCCGCCGTCACGCCCGCCGGTCTGCTTCACGTCGGCGACCTGGCCGCGCATGTGCTCCTTGTGCACGTCCCACAGCGGCAACTGCCAGTAGCGCTCGCCGGTGGCCTCACCGGCCGCGAGCACGCGCTGGACGAGCTTTGGATCATTGCCCAGTACCGCCGCGGCCCACGTGCCGAGAGCGACCGCGCAGGCGCCGGTGAGCGTTGCGAGGTCGATCATCGCGACGGGCTCGTAGGTGGTGCGGGCGTGGTGGAGCACGTCGGCGAGCACGAGCCGCCCCTCGGCATCGGTGTTCGCGATCGCGATCGTCTGGCCCGACAGCGTCGTCACGATGTCGTCGGGCCGGTAGGCGGTACCGCTCGGCATGTTCTCCACCGCGCCGATCAGGCCGACGATGTGCAGCGGCAGCTTCAGCAGCGCCGCGGCGCGCAGCGCGCCGATCACGGCGGCGCCGCCCGACATGTCGTGCTTCATCTTCTCCATGCTCGTGCTGGGCTTCAGCGAGAGGCCACCCGAATCGAAGCACACGCCCTTGCCGATCACGCACAGCGTCGGCTTCGAGCGCGCGCCCTTCGCCGGCGTGTGCTCGAGCACGATCAGGCGCGGTTCGTTCACGCTGCCCTGCGCGACCGCGAGCAGTGCACCGAAGCCGCGCTTGGCGAGCTCGGCCTTGCCCCACACGTGGATTTTCAGGCCGACCTCTTTCGCGACTTTTTCCGCTGCCTTCGCGAGCGCCGCGGGCGGCAGCTTGTTGGGCGGCTCGTTCGACAGCTGGCGCGCGAGGTTTTGGGATTCCGCAATCACGACGCCCATTGCCGCAGCGGCACTCGCAGCGCGCTGGTCGGCGGCTCGCTCGATTACGAAGGTGACGCGCTCGAGCGGTTTCTTGTCCTTGCGCGAGGCGAGGTAGGTGTCGAAGCGATAGCTGCCGAGCACAGCGCCTTCGGCGAGCGCCTGACACATCGCCTGCGGCCTGACGCGCCGCGAGCTCGGGGCCACGAGCGCGACGACGGCGCCCTTGCGCGCGCTGGCTTCGCGCACCGCCGCGGCGGCGAGATCGCGCACCGCACCGAGCTCGAGCTTCGCGTCGGCCCCGATGCCCATTAACAACACACGCTTGGCCGCGGCGCCGCTCGGCGCGTGCACGGTGAGCGATTCGCCGCGCTTGCCGGTGAAGTCGCCGCTGCGAATCGCGTCGGCGATGCGCCCGCCGAGCGCCGCATCGAGCGCGCTCAGCCGCGGGGGAAGCTTCCACTTCGCTGGCTCGAACTCGGCAAAGGGGAGGGCGAGCAGATCCGCGCTGAGGTTCTCGATCGCGCCCGACAGAACAGTGACCTGCATCGCAAAACGTCTCCCGATGAAGTGACGAGCCGGATCGGCCCCGCCCGCAGAATGCCCAAGAACTGGCGCGCGCGGCCTCAGATTTGGTTGACGGGCTTAGCCCCTCTCCTAGACTCGCGCCGCTTTTTTCCCTGGCGCTTTCGCGCTGCCGGGACGGCCTTCGGGGGGAACGTCTCGCATGGATCTGAACGTCTTCACGCTCGTCTTTCAGGCGTCGTGGCCGGTGCAAGCGGTCATCGCGCTGATGGCGGCAGCGTCCGTGCTCAGCTGGGCTGCGATCGCCTTCAAGCTGCGCGAATTCGGCACCGCGGAGCGCGACACCGAAGGCTTTCTCGGCGCCTACCACCAAGGCTCGTTCGAGGACACCGAAAAGGCTGCGCGCGAGCACCCGAAGAGCCCGCTCTCGGCGGTGATGCTCGCGGGCGTCGGCGAGCTGAAGCGCATCGCGCGCTACCGCGGCCGCGGCGACGAGGCGTTCGACCCGAGCCAGCTGCGCGCGGTCAACAAGGCGATCAACTGGGCGGGCTCCCACGAGGCGCTTCGGCTCGAGGGCCGACTCTCCTTCCTCGCGACGGTCGGCAGCGCTACGCCGTTCATCGGCCTGTTCGGCACGGTGATCGGAATCATCAACGCATTCGCGCAGATCGGCATGACTGGCAATGCAGGACTCGAGACCGTTGGGCCGGGTATCGCGGAGGCGCTGGTGGCCACCGCGATCGGGCTGTTCGCCGCGATTCCCGCCACCATCTTCTACAACGCGTTCGTCGCGCGCCTGCGCGACCTCACGGCGGCGATCGAGCTATTCACGGTGGAACTGCAAGACGACATCGCGCATCTGTCCGCGAACGCGGGTCGCGGCGCTGGCCCGCGCGCGCTGGAGCGCTGAGCCATGGCCGCGCAGGGGATGGGCAAGAGCCACCGTCCAATGTCCGAGATCAACGTCACCCCGATGGTGGACGTGATGCTCGTGCTGCTGATCATCTTCATGGTGACGGCGCCGATGATGGAGCAGGGGCTCGAGGTCGATCTGCCGAATACGACGACGCAGAACATCCGCGTGAGTGAGCCGCCGCTGGTGATTACGGTCAAGCGCGACGGCAAGATCCACCTCGCCGAATCCGAGCCGTTTGCGCTCGACGAGCTCGAGGCGAAGCTCGGCGCGATCCTCGACGGCGACGCGAGCCGCGAAGTGTTCCTGCGCGCGGACGAGAAAGTTCCCTACGGAACCGTCGCGAGAGTGATGGCGAAGGCGCGGGCCGCCGGTGTCGAGAAGCTCGGCATGGTCACCGAGCCCGAGTGAAGCAGGCGCGCCGATGAGCGAAGCCGTCGCCACGCTCGCCGCGGACCGGGCGCGCGAGTTCCGGCGCATGGTCGCGTTGTCGGCGGGGCTGCACGTCGCGCTCTCGGTGGCGGCGGTGATCTCCCTACCGAGCGTTTTCGAGCACGAGCTTCCGGCTGGGCCCGTGATCTCGATGATCACGCCAGATGAGCTCGAGGCGCGCTTCGCGAACGTCGCAGCGCCCGCTCGGCCGAAGCCGCCCGAGGCTGAGCCGAAGCCCGAGCCCGTCGCTGAGCCGGAGCCGCCTCCGCCGGACCCGGAGCTGACGGTGATTCCGGAGGACCCGACGCAGCGCGTGAAGAAGCCGGAGCCGAAGCCCGTGCGGGAGGAGCCGCGCGAGCCGGCGCCGCGCCCGCGCGAGCCGCGGGTGGTCGAGCAGGTCGATCTCGAGGACGTGCTGTTCGATGCACGCATCGAGAGCGGGACGATGCCGGGAGAGCCGAAGCCGAACGTGAAGCCGCAGGTAATTCCGGGCGCGGGCGGCACCGGGGCGCCGCTGACGCCCGAGGTCGCAGCGTGGCAGCAGAAGGTGAAGGCCCACGTGCGGCGCAACTGGGCGCTCAACCCGGGCCTTCGCGGCAAGGGGTTGAAGACCCTGATGACCGTCGAGCTGACCGCAAGCGGACTGGTCATCGACTATGACGTCGAGCGTTCGTCGGGGAACCCTTGGTTCGACGAGAGTGTCGAGCACTTTCTGGGCGAGACGACCTCACTTCCCGCCCCGCCGGATGACGGCGAGTGGCCCATCGAATTCGAAGGAAACTTCTAGTGCGCAGGTTGCTTCTCACGGTCGCTGTGTTCGTGCTCGCGGCGCCCGGGTTCGCTCAAGATCGCCCAACCACCGTGGTGCTCTCCGGCGGCGCCAATCGCGAGAACGTCGCCGTGCAGCGCTTCCTCGCACGCTCGCCCGAGGCGTCGTCGCTCGCGCAGGAGCTGCACGGCGCGCTCGGCGGCGGGCTCGAGTTCTCGATGCTCTATGCGCTGACGCCCGAGGGCGCGTTCCTCGATTCCGTAACAAGCCCCGCGCTCGAAGCTTCGCCCGCGCCGAAATGCCAGAACTGGAAGCAGATCGGCGCCGACTACCTCGTGCAGGGGCAGGTCGACGTGACGCCAGAGGCGATGCGCGTGACGTACCGCGTCTGGGACGTGGTGAAGTGCAGCGCCAAGGTGGTCTCGAAGCAGCGCACGGCGCGGCCCGAGAACGCGCGGCGGCTCGGCAAGTCGATCGCGGACGAGATCGTCGGCGCGCTCACCGGCGTGCCTGGCGTCGCGGACACGGAGATGGCGTACGTGTCGAGCCGTATCGGCTCGAAGGAAGTCTTCGTGATGGACGCGAACGGCGACAATCAGCGCGCCGCGACGCGCTGGGGAACGATCACGATGTTCCCGAGCTGGGATCCCGATTCCTCGGGCCTCGTGCTCACGACCTATCGCTACCGCAACCGCCCGTGGCTGTTCGCGCTGAAGCGCGGCGGTCTCGCGTCGGGGCGGCTGTTCCAAAGCTTGCCCGATTCGACGCGCCTGTATCGCGCCGTCTACGACCCGAGCGGCACGCGGCTCGCGATCGTCGCCAGCGTCGACGGCGTGTCGGAGATCTTCACCGCCACGAACGGAGGCGCGTTGAAGCGGCTCACCAAGGATCGCCACATCGACGTCGGTCCGACCTGGTCGCCAGACGGGCGGCAGATCGCGTTCGTCTCGGATCGCACCGGCGCGCCGCAGATCTATCTGATGAACGCGGATGGCGGCGGCGTGCGGCGGCTGACTTTCGACGGCGCCTATAACACTTCGCCGTCGTGGTCTCCGGACGGCGAGTGGATCGCGTTCGAGACGCGCGTCAACAGCCAGTTCGACATCTGGAAGATCCGGCCCGCGGGCGGCTCCTCGATTCCGGTGATCTCGCATCCGCGCAGCGACGAGCATCCGAGCTGGTCGCCCGACGGCCGCCTGATCGCCTTCAGCTCGGGGCGCTACGGCCGGCCGGACATCTACGTGGCCAGCGGCGCGGGCGAGGCGCGCGATTTGCCCGCGCGCCGCATCACGAACCGCGGTGACAACACGCATCCGGCGTGGGGCCCGCGGCGCACGAAGTAGTCACTCGATCAATTTTGTCTTCTTTGTGGGGGGTGGACGATGACGATTCAGAATCTCGGGACGCGGCGTGGCCGCATCGCTGCGCTCGCGCTGGTGTGCGCGCTGCCGCTCGGCTGCGCGACCGTCGCGGAGACGCGCAAGCTCGAATACGAAGTGAACAAAATGCGCTCCGGCAGCGGGCTGACCGAGCAGGGCAAGCGCATCGCCGAGCTCTCGGCGGAGCTCGACTCGCTGCGCGCCGAAATGGCCGAGCTGCGCGGACGCGTCGAGCTGGCCGAGCACGGCGCGCAGCAGGCAGGCGAAGATGCGCGCGCCGCACGCGAAGCCGGCGCCGCGCAGCCGGTGCCCGTTCCGACGGAGCTGCCCGCCGAAGGCCCCGCGTCCGCCGAGCTCGCGCTGTATCGCGAGGCCTACGACGCTTGGCGCACCAATGATCACGCAGCCTGTGTTGACCGCTTCGGACGCTTCTTGCAATCTTTCCCGTCCTCGAAATACGCGGACGACGCCGCATTCTGGTTGGCCGACTGCCATTACCGCCAAGGAGACCTGAAGACCTCGGTGCTGCGCTTCGACGAAGTCGCGACGCGGTATCCCGAGAGCGACAAGGCCGCGGAGGCGCTGTTCCGTCAGGGTGAAGCGCTCCTCCAGATGGGACCGCAGTTCTCGAAGGCGGCGCAGAAGGCCTTCCAGCGCGTGATCGACAACTATCCAGACCACAAGCGAGCGCAGGACGCGCGCGAACGGCTCGCGATCATCGGCGGCTGAAGTCCTCGCGACGACTCACGATGCCTCACGACGAACAAGGGAGTTCCTGTGCGAAAGCGCGATATCGATAAGTTCAAGAAGATCCTCACCGAGCAGCGCGCGCAGCTGACAGGGATGGCGAAGAAAGCCGTGAGCGGAGAGATCCATCTCGACCCGGACGATTTTCCGGACGAGATGGATTCGGCTTCCTCGGAGATGAACCTCGCGTTCCAGGGGCGCCTGCGTGAACGCGAGCGCGGCCTGCTCGCGAAGATCGAAGAGGCGCTTCAGAAGATCGAGCGGGGCGTCTACGGCGACTGCGAGGGCTGCGGCGAAGAAATCGGGCTCAAGCGGCTCGAGGCTCGGCCGGTGGCGGAGCTTTGCATCGACTGTAAGTCGAAGCAGGAGAGGCTGGAGCGGCACCAAGCCTGAGGTCGTGTGCGGGCAGCGCGGCGGCGGCGGGGCCGGGGGCGCGCTGCGCGAAATGGCTCGCCGGCGGCCCCTCGCTCTGGAGTTCCCGCGCTTGGCGGAGAGCGCGTCGCGCGTAGGCGTTGCGCTGCTCGGGGTTCGGGGCCGGGCTGCGCTTGATTTTCGCGCAGCGCGCCCCCGG